>JAYYQC010000088.1:0-15386 GCA_036128675.1 Myxococcota bacterium
GAGGCAGGTCCAGTCATTGGGATCTTCACAGGTGTAGATGCAGCGCGCGAAGCGGTCACAGGCGGGGTCATCCGGATCGTCTTGGTCGCCGTCCATTCCACCGTCCGAACCACCGTCGAGCGCATCGAAATTGCAAGCGGTTCTAAACGTCTCATCTTGCGCGGAGCAGTTAGCTTCCACACATTCGGCTTGCTGTCCGGCGTCCGTTAGGTTTCCACAATTTACATCAGCACAACCGAAGAAATCATTTGCGGCTGCGAGGGTCTCGCCTTCGAGATGTTCGCTGGTACATGAATTGACGCAGTTGATGTCAAAAGTCTCGCCGCATTGGCTGTCGATACATTGACTTGCGGCGATGCAACCCGCGTCCGCGCCAAGGCAAACGAAGAGTACGCTGAGTCTCTCGGTTTCGCACGCAGGTGTACCGCATCCGGGCTCACCTCCTGGACATGCTTCGATTTCACAGGCTTCCAACGCGGTGATTGCACTCTGCATTTCGATTGTAGCGCCGCAGCTTTCGAAACACGTGGTATCGGCGGCGGATTCGCATTGAGTGGTGCACTCGGCGATGCGGGCACATTCGTCGATGGTCTGGTCGGCGATTGCGAAGGGACTCAGGCAGAGCAAACCTGCGAATAGGGCAATCAAGAAAGTTGGTCGGTTCAGCATGGTATCTCTCCCCAGCGCGGTCAGGTATCCTTCGATTAAAGCCCGAAGTGAGGTTGGCGTCCAGCGAGAATGAGGGAACCGACGACAAAGAGGCCGGACAAGGAAGTAGCTGGCGTGATGTAATGAGATGAGAGCGGAGCGCTCATCGCTCCGCGGTCAAGGAAACCGTGCCTCGGATTGATACGCTTTCAAGGCCTCTCGCGCCTCTGCTTCTTCGGGCGCGGTCTTAACAAAAACCGGGTGGTCGGCAGGGAGGTAACCCTTAAAGTCGTAACTGTATTTTACGATGAGGCGGGCGCGGCCGTAGGCCTCCGGAGCTTTGAGCTGCTCACGCATGTTCTTGAGAGTTTTCAACGGGAGCTTTCGGCTGCCGAGGTTGACGAGCCATGCGGGTAAGAGTCCACCTGGATCTGCGTTCACTTCGTAGGTGAGCCGCGTCTTACCATCCTCAAGTGCCTCGAGGATCCATTCGCCTTTAAGCTTTAGTGTCCGGACTGCACCATCTTGGGCCGGCAGGAGACAGTCGTCTCCCTTTTTAAACCGGGCGTAGATGCGTTTCTCCTCGGGAGCAAAGGTTACCTTTGTCTCCAGAACCGAGTCTCGGTCGCTGATAATTGCAAAGGGGGCTTCGGTGCGGCTGTAAATGACCAGATTACCCAGGGCTTTGACCTTCAGTAGCTCATATTTTGCACAGTTTGATAGCAGCTTCGTTTTGTTCTTGATGTCGAAGATAACCGAATAGACATCGTAGATATCCGATGACATCACGCCGACACCTCGGAAACTTACGAAGCTTGTTCCCGGAACCTTACGCTGGAAAACCTTGATGCCTTCTTCATCTGCAATCTCTTCCCAGGCGACCTGCGGCTCACTGGCACCGGCGAGCATGGGAAATAGAAGGGCGACCATGAGGCAAGCCAACCGGTGGAGCGGTGAGTTCATTGGCATTTGGCCTCCTTCAAGGCGTTGGGACTGTGACAGTATACGGACCTAGCGGAGAGGGTACCAGGAAAGAATCGTTGCGCTTCCAAGGGGACTTGTTAGAACGCGCCATGATTCCATTGCATGCGATTTTAGTTTTGATAGCTGCACTTTCGGCGATCAGCAGCGCAGGTGTCTTGGTGAGTGCGATGCCCACCTTAGATGCTTGGGCGATTGCCTGGTGGCGCATGCTGGGAACAGCCATCTTGCTCTCACCGCTCTTAAGAAGGCTTCCCCGCAGTGAGTGGTCTCGCGTAGGTATCGCAGGCATTTTCCTCGCGCTTCATTTCGCCCTCTGGTTCATGTCATTGCAGCGGATCCCGGTGATGCGCTCGACACTACTAGTGACATTGGCGCCGATCTGGGCCGGACTCGTCGAGTGGTTACTACTCAAGCAGGCACCACATAAGATGTTCTGGTTGGGGTTGTTGGTTGCACTCCCCGGAGTGGGCTGGATGAGTGGAGGCGCGGAACTTGGCTCGGCAGATTGGTTGGGCGATGGTTTGGCTTTGGCCGGTGGTATCACTGGCTCAATGTATTTCGTCGTCGGCGGAGAAGTTCGCAAGCGAGTGGGGGTTTTACCCTATATGTCTGGCGTGACCCTGGTTGCGACGCTTGCGTTGTCACTGTCTCTTTTGGGGGTCGAAGGGCGTGTTGTCCCGAGCGAGTGGACGCAGTGGGCGCTTCTTGGTGGTCTTATTCTGGGACCACAGCTGATTGGTCATAATGGGCTAAATTATGTTCTCAAGTTCTTACCGGCTTCGGTGGTCACCGCGACCACGCTACTTGAGCCGGTTGGGGCGGCAGTCCTGGCATTCGTATTCCTATTTCAGGTCCCCGGCGTCGCTGAAATCCAGGGTGGGGTGATTGTGTTGCTGGGGGTGTTGCTCGCGACTTGGCCACGGAAGCCTCGCGAAAGCTAAGTTACCTGCCCTCACTCAGGATGGAATGGAGTGCTTGAGCCAGTTCTCCAAGAGCTCTTTGGAGGCTGGTGGAATATATCCAAAGGCTAGCCGCAGGTCGAAGGTTGCTTCGGTGAACTCGATAATTTTCGCACTCGCGACCAGCTTGCCCCAGGGCGTCGTAAAGCTCAGCTGCACGTTGGCTCCGGACTTGAGGGGATGGTTGGGTTGGAGTTCCTTCAGCGTAACCTGGGCACCGCCCAGCGAAATATTGGATACCGCCCCTTTGAATGTCGACTCAGCCAATTCAATCTGGCAGTCCATTTGGAAATCCATGTGCAGGTCGACTCTAGGAGCTTGACGACGCTCAGGCGGTGCGTCTTTACCGGATGGGTCGCTGTAGGCGCTTCGGGCCATCATACGACTCATGACGAGGCTTAGCCGGGTAAAGTCGACTGGCTTCGTCATGAGGTCGTCGCCGCCTGCTTCGATGAGCTCCTTTTTGCCGTATCGAGCCGAGTAAGCCGTGACAAAGATAATCTTTGTGTTTGGTGCAGTGATACCCTGGGCGTATTCAGGTATTGTCTGGTCGAACCTGCCCTTCAGGATTTGTGTAATTTCGATGCCGTTGAAATCAGAGCCCATCAGCTGGATGTCCATGAGGATAAGATCGAAAGTCTTCGTCGCGAGCAATCGAAAGGCCTCTTGCGCGGTTTTAGCTCGAGTTAGGTTGAACTTTGACCGCAACGAAAGCTCCGCGACTTCCCAGTTGACGTCTTCGTCTTCGACGTAGAGGACCGCCTGTCCATCGGCTTCATCCGATTCTACCTTCTCAGATTTTGAAATACGTTTGAGCTTAAGCATGGTTGCGAGATTCCTCGTTAGGCTGGGGTCGCTCTTCGCGGAGCTGAACAAGGGGAAGGACAAACCTAAAGGTACTGCCGCTACCCACCTCGCTGGTTACATCGATAGTACCTTTATGAAGTAGAACCAAGCGTTGTGTAATCGCCAGTCCCAAACCCGTGCCCTGGTGTTGGCGGGTATGTGAGCCGTCGACCTGTCGAAAGCTGTCGAAGATGAGGTCGAGCGCCTCCTTTGGAATGCCGATGCCGGTATCTTGAACTTCGAAGCCAAGGGCATCTTCGTCACAAAGGCGGGTCGGCTTAACACGAATGTAGATTTCGCCCTTTTCTGGGGTGAACTTAATGGCGTTGCCGATGAGATTCACCAAGATCTGCGCAACTTTGATACGGTCCGCATCGAGGGTCCAATCCAAACGCTCATCGGGAAAACGCAGGCTGATCGACTTTGCTTGCGCGAGGGTCTCCAGTGAGTCCGCGACCTCTTGGAGCATCTCGAACACCTGGAAGGGTTCCGGGTAAATCTGCATGCGCTCCGCCTCAAGCTTGGAAATATCTAGCAGATCATTGACGACCCCCAGAAGATGGCGACCTGAGGTTTCAATGCGTTTCAAAAAGTGAACTTGATCTGCCGCCTTGCCGATAAAGGTTGGCTCGACTTGATGTTTAAGTGGGTGACCACACTCCGGACAGTCCGGTTGATAATCCGCCGGCGGCTCTTCGCCAGAGGAGTCTTCGGCTTGAAACTCCGCACCGCAGCTCTGACAGCTCCAAGTGGGAGTTTGGTCGAAGTCGGAGAGCATGCCGCTGGGCAAATTCACGATTGCGTTGAGAGGGGTTCGGAGCTCGTGTGAGATATTCGCAAGGAACTCGCTCTTCAATCGACTGGCTTCCTCCGCTTGGTCCAATGCAACTCGGAGCTCGGCTGCGGCGTGCCGTTGATCTTCGAGGGCCTGCCTCTGAATCCGTTCTTTATCCTCTTTCATCTGGTTGATGCGGTCCGCAAGTGCGTAACTCAAGAGCATGAGCTGGGCCGTGGCCCCAACTAAGAGGATATTATCGGTCAGGATATTTACTGGAAGAAAGCCCGCTCGGTTGAGAACCAGGAGGACCGCACCAATCAGCACCGCCGCCCAGGAAACAACGTAATACCTGGCAGGTCTAAAACCGCGCTTGAGGAGATAGACCCCTGTACCCATCGCAAAAGTACAGGCGGGCAGGAGCACTGCAAATGCGAGAAGAATCGCCACGCTGTATTCAAGGATGAATCCTGAGCCCATGGTGAGGCAGGCCAAGGCGATGAGCGTTTTACCCAGTGGATAAAGTTTCGGAAGTTCTTGTTGTATGTTAAGAAATCCCAAATTGAAACTCATGGCAGTCGCGACGACTGCGGAGATGGTGACGACCATGCTGGCTTCTTGCCAAAAGATGCTGCGAGGCCAGAGGTACTGAAAGCCAAAGCCTTGAAACGCGGCAAAGAAGACGACCAGACACCCGGCATAACCACAATACATCAGGTAGTTCGTATCGCGGGTCCATCCGTAGAGGATTACATTGTAGAGGATCATGAGCAGCATGCCGCCGAAGAGAAGACCGAACGCCATCGTCAGGGCATCATCGTTGGTATGAAAGGTTGCTTGAGTGCTGATGGTTAAAGGGACGTTCATACTGCTGGTTGTCTTAACCCGGAAATAAATCTCCCGTGCTGTGTTTGATGGCGTTACATCGAATAAAAAGTGTCGATGACTGTGAGGCCGTTCATTGAATGATTTTCGATCGCCCACACTGATGGTGCGTTTGGGGGAAGTGGATGACGCATCAAGCTCGAAAAAGTCGACTTGATCGAGCAACGGATAGCCAATGTGAAGAAAAGCCGATGATGCATCGGGAGCCGTTGCTGGCAGAGTGGTGCGGAACCAATAGACATCCGACGTATAACCAAAGCTTGCCGTTTCTTCGCCAACCGAGGCCCAAGCATCGACGCTGGTCTGAGCATCGCGTAGCTCCAGAGTTCCGGTTGGGTCCACCAGGTATTCTAGGTGAGGCCCCAAGCTGAGCACCTCTGCATCGGTTGGCCACGTCACCGAGCCGGCGAAGCTTTGATGTGGCATCGCTAGGAGGAGAAGGGCCAAGAGGAAAAGGGAGAAGCTTAGCATTCTCGGAGGGGTATGGATGCCGCAATGCCCCCGCTCGCCGCGGTCGAAGCGACGGTTGACTAAGTCGATACTGTGCAATGGTTGCCCCACAGCCGACAAGCATAAGGAGAATCATCATTCGCGGCAAGAAGGCTTCTTCGTGCGCTTGGCAAAGCAGCTTCTTTCCGGCTATCACCTTCAGCGGAGATTTCATACGACCCATGGGAGAGACAATGACCAGCACATCGAACAATCCATTCTACGCAGACGACGCTCTACCTCGCTTTGCAGACATCACGCCTGCCCACGCGAAAGAAGCGGTCCCTGAGCTTCTTGAAGAGGCGAAGCGAGCGTTCGCCGAATTTGAAGCCAGCGTTGAGCCGACCTGGGCTGGAATTTTTGACCGCCTACGCATGCTCACCGAGCCTCTCGAGCGCGCTTGGCATGTAACGAGTCATCTGATGGGCGTTCGGAACAGCGACGAGCTTCGGGAAGTCTACGAGACACTCCAGCCTCAGATGGTTCAGTTCTTCAGTACCATTGGTCAGAGTGAAGCGACTTACCGAGCTCTGAAGGCGCTGCGTGACTCCGAAGCCTGGGCCGACTTATCGGCGACACAGAAGCGCATGGTGGAAAAGGAAGAGCTTGGGATGAAGCTCTCCGGTATTGGTCTGGAAGGCGCGGATAAAGAACGGTTCAATGTGATTCAGATGGAGCTTGCTGAGCTAGCGACCGGGTTCTCGAATTCTGTGCTCGATAGCCGTAAAGCCTATGAACTGATCATCACTGAGCCGAGCGACGTTGAGGGTTTTCCAGAGACCCTGCGTCAGATGACAGCGGCTTCGGCTCAATCACATGGTCATGATGATGCCACACCTGAGGCAGGACCTTGGCGTATCACTTTAGATGCGCCGGTAGCAGGCCCATTTCTAATGCACTGCCAAAACCGGGTTCTACGTGAGCAGGTTTACCGGGCGATGATTTCGGTCGCGTCGATGGGGGATTTAGACAACGGCCCTAGAATCGAGAAAATTCTTAAATTGCGTAAGGAGAAAGCCCAGCTCTTAGGCTACGCATCACACGCGGAAATCTCGTTGGCTACAAAGATGGCACCGAGTGTCGGCGCGGTGGATAAGTTAACCGCGGAACTCCGAGACGCAGCCAAGCCAAAGGCCCAAGAAGACCAGGATGCCTTGGTTGCTTTCGCACGCAAGACAACCGGTGACGCCTCGTTGGAGCTGCTGAACTGGGATATCCCATTTTGGGCCGAGCGCATGCGAGAGGCCGAGTATAACCTCTCGGACGAAGAGCTTCGTCCATATTTCCCATTTCCAAAGGTGCTTGAGGGGCTCTTTGCGGTAACCAAGCGACTCTTCGACGTCGATGTCGTTGTGGCCGACGGCGAGACTCAGGTCTGGAATGACGACGTGCGCTTTTTCAAAGTTCGAAATGCAGCGGGCCAAGACATCGCATCGTTTTACTTGGACCCATATTCGCGTCCAGAGAACAAGCGCGGTGGTGCGTGGATGGACAACCTTGTTGGACGTGCGAAGCTGAGCGATGGCACCATTCGACTACCGAACGCAGTCTTGGTGTGTAATCAGACCCCACCGGCGGGCGGACGTCCGTCACTGATGAGCCACCGCGAGGTTGAGACGCTCTTTCATGAGTTCGGGCATGGCTTGCAGCATATGCTTACAACCGTCGACCTAGCCCAGGCTGCTGGTATCGAAAGTGTCGAGTGGGATGCCGTCGAGCTCCCGAGTCAATTCATGGAGAACTGGACCTATCACGAACCCACCGTTATGGGCTTCTCGAAGCATTTTGAGACCGATGAAGCCCTTCCAAAAGACCTCTTTGACAAGCTGGTCGCTGCAAAGAACTATCGGTCGGGATCCGCCACGCTTAGACAGCTTTACTTTGGACACCTCGATATGGAACTTCACCATCGGTTCGATCCAAATGGTGACGAGAGCGTCTCGGATGTAAAGCAGCGGGTGATTGACGAGACTACTGTTGTGGCACCGCTGCCCGAAGATCGTTTTGAAAATGCCTTCGGACATATCTTTGCGGGCGGATATTCGGCTGGCTACTATAGCTATAAATGGGCCGAGGTGCTTTCGGCAGATGCATTCGGTGCATTCGAAGAAGCCGGTTTGGACGACGATGCCAAGGTCGTCGAGATGGGCCTCAAGTTCAGAGATACCGTATTGGCTCAAGGCGGGAGCCGCCACCCGATGGACATCTTCGTCGAGTTCAGAGGTCGTGAACCATCCACGGAAGCTCTGAAGCGTCACACGGGCTTAAGCTGAATAGTGTGACGAGTGTGCAATCGAGGCATCTAGATACAACGGAGAGGAGTCGTTCATGGAGAGAGCTTGCGGTTTGTTCTTCATCTTTGGTTTGAGTCTAGCGTTGGTTGCGTGTGGCAGTGAGGATGCGTCCGAGCCTGCCAATACGTCAGACCCGACCGATGTCTCCGATGCCAGTGACCCTAGCGACGCGGAAGACCCCTCGGATGCTGAGCAGACGCGCGCGCAGATAATCCTGTCTCTTACCGGCAACGCCGACAATGGCGCGAATCTCTACGCAAGCAATTGCCAAGCCTGCCATGGCTATGATGGCGGTGGTGGCAGCGCGGGCACCGTCTTGCAGGGGATGAGCTTTTCCGAGGAGCTGGTCACTTCGGTCCTAGATGGCAAGAACTACATGCCAGCATTTGGCTCGTTTTTGACTGACCAGGACATCGCGGATCTCATCGCTCACGTCGAGTCACTCTAGAACCTTCGGCGCAGCCAAAGCGCTGACTTTAATGAGAAACCCCCCACCAAACCTCAGACAAGGTTCGATGGGGGGCTTCATTTTATGATGTTAATCAGACCGCTTAGGCGTGAACTTCAGTACCGTTTGAAGTGTTGAGCTTCTTTGGTGACAAGGCCTCAGCGTTGGCACGTAGCGCTTCCGAATGAGGTGTGAGGTCCCAATCGAAGCCGTCCTGTGCTCGGCCAAAGTGACCGTAGGCGGCCGTCTGCTGAAAGCGTGGCTGTCGCAGGTTGAGACCTTCGATGATTCCTTTTGGGGAAAGGTCAAAGGTCTTTGTCACTGCATCAGCAAGTACTTCGTCGCTGTAGACGCCTGTGCCGTTGGTGTTAACAAGGATGCTGATTGGCTGGAGTGAACCGATTGCGTACGAGACCTGGACGGTCGCACGTCGCGCGAGACCAGAGTCTACGAGGTGTCGTGCGACCCAGCGTGAAGCGTAGGCTGCTGAACGGTCAACCTTGGTTGCATCTTTGCCACTGAATGCACCGCCGCCGTGTGGGCAGCTACCACCGTAGGTGTCCACGATAATTTTGCGACCGGTCAGCCCGGTATCCGCAGCTGGTCCGCCGAGAATAAAGCTACCCGCGTGGTTGATGAGAACCCGGGTCTCTTCGGTGAGCCATCGCTCGCCAAGCACTGGCTTGATGACTTCTCGGAGAATATCTTCGCGAAGCTGGTCGAGGCTGACGTCCGCTGTGTGTTGCGACGCGATAACAACTGTATCGACTGCAACTGGCTCAAGACCTACATAACGAACGGTTACCTGACTCTTGGTATCGGGAAGTAGGTAACTGAGCGTTCCATCTTTGCGCACGTCGGCAAGGCGGCGAAGGAGGCGGTGAGAGAGGGCGCTTGGCAAAGGCATGCGCTCGTCGGTTTCGTCGCTCGCGAAGCCAAACATGAGGCCTTGGTCGCCTGCGCCAAACTGACCGTCTTCGCGGGCAACTTGATTGGCAATTTCAGGTGATTGAAGACCGAGACGAATCTCATAGCTCGCGGTTTCTACCGGAAATCCAGAGGCTTCATCACTGTAGCCAATGCCGCGCAGAACGCCTTTGGCGACATCCGGTAACGCTTGTTGAAGCTGCTCAAGGGTAAGGCCCTGTGCAGAGACCTCTCCACCAATCACGCAATAGCCGGGGCCGATGAATGTCTCGCAAGCGACGCGTGCGAAAGCGTCGTGCTTGAGGACGTAGTCGAGAACGGCGTCAGAGATTTGGTCGGCAACCTTATCAGGGTGGCCTTCAGATACGGATTCAGAGGTTAGTAGGTAGGTAGTAGTCAATTCAGACATTGCTTTCTCCTGCGTCTTTGGACGCGATTAAAAGCATGAAGATGTGAGCTTGGAATTGCTCGCCACTTTGTTGCTTCACATTCGTGAGGCCACATGTTTTCTCGAAGTTAAGTCCGAGAAAGAGTGAGCACCTTGGTTGACGTAACCAGGTTGCTGGACGCTGAGCGCTGCTGATGCACCAACGCCACTCTTCATGCTATGTCGTTTGGGCCGAAGCCGCCGAGCCAATTTACTCAGAACTCGCCGCTAGTCAAGGCATCGGCAGTTATTACGATAACTTGAGGAGTGGAGTAGATTTATATTGGGAAAGCTAAAGTGATGCCGCGAACGATGGCGTGGTTAGCGGTTCCGAGGGCAACTTGCGAGGTGTCGATATCGTCGGAGCGGTGGAGATAAGGCACCAAAATCCCCATGGTGACACCTAAGGCAGCACCCGCGATAATGTCGGAATAAAAGTGTTTTCCACCTGCAGTACGGGCGTAACCGGTGATTCCCGTAATGACTGCAGCACTACCATAAATGGCCCACCGCCAAGGGGAGTTCGGATATTTATAGCCAAAGGTCATCGCATAGGCCGTGGTGGCTGCCGCGGTGACGGAGGTATGCCCGGATGGAAAGCTGAGTTGGTGGTCAGGTAAACCAAACTTGTTTTGAGTTACTGTGCTGTACTGCGTCGGTCGGGGCCGGCGAACCGCATATTTGAAAAGACTTGTCAGCATGGTGGTGAGCACCGCCGCCTCGGTGATAACCAGCGTATCTTTTCCAAATGAGGACCAGCCATTTCCTCCGTTGTGGCCGAATCCGTAGTCCAGTCCGCCAGCGATAAGGGGAAGAGCGAGGGAGCCATAGAGTCCCACGTCGCTGATCGTTCGCCACGTTTGGCTATCGTTTCCCACAATAGAAGCGTCGAAAGCCCCCAAATCGTTTGGGTCGCAGTGGCCAGCATCGGTGATTGTACAGGCCGGGGTCGGTTTCAGTGTCTTTTTGGTAATGCCATCGAGCATTGTTAAAAAAAGAAAACCGCCACCGGTGATAAGTCCATCGGTGACCGGATCGATGTCATAAGGACTCTCATTAACGGGAGCTGCGCTGGCGAGTGTGAGCGAAAGGGCAATGGCGAGATTCATGGTTTACCAATCCTAAGTTCAACGTCGTCCTCGACGAACATTCCAAACACTGAAATACCGCCTCCCGCAACAATGAGCGAGCCAACCATGGGATCGGCAGTTGTCGTAACCAAGAGCCCACCGAGCACAAGTCCGAGGGTTGTCCATCCAAAGAACGCGCGTGTATCGGCGTGGGAAATGTAGTCGACATGCATGTTCTCAAGACCCGATGGGATCGTTGCGACTGTCTTAATATGCCCGCCGAGACCGCCTTGCCCGCCGTGTGGATTTCGGAATGCGAGCTCCATCACCCGGGCTTCCAATTGGCAGGTGCCTGGTAAGACGCAAATTTTTCGGTAACTCTCCTGTTGCCCTGAAGCTACCGCGAAGCCCCCCCGCGACCCTATGGCAACTGCGCCGCCAGCTTGTCGGTTTTCAGGTTCATACATGACAACGCCTGGGATATTGGTCGAGACGATGGGGATTGGTCGCTTGATGGAGGGCTTCGTGGCCATTTCTTGCCGGGCCTGAGTGGGCTCGGCGTTAGGGCGAGTGGCTGGCCCAACGTAGCTGACTTTATCGGCGCGGAACTCAAGAAGCTCTCCGTTGAACTTTTGAAAGGTCCCGCTTCCATCGGCCTTTTTTTCGAGCAGGGTGCCACGGACTTCGCTTCCGTCTTTTTGAACCAAGATATCGGGAAAGTTGCTTCCCATTGCGATGGTACTCACACCGAAGAACACCAGCAAAAGACACACCTGAACTCTTTGTTGAATCATTCGTAACCTCTCTACGAAGGGTCTATCGAAGTTAGATGTGTATTCCAAACATTTGCGGCGGGTTTGGCGAAAGGACAATGGCAATGAGGATATCTTGGGGCTTAAGCTGCGCGCGATTCGGTGCTCTCTATCGTCTGATACCGCCGATATGCGGTCTCAATCGCTTGCGATGTAATCATACCAAGCTTCGTTAGGAGAGTCCCGAGGGGTTCTGAGTGTCGTTGCTGTTCGGCGATGATGGCATCTACTTCGAGGCGGGTGAGCCGGCGCTCGCGAATTAGGATATCGCCCAGACGTCCCGGATACTTTGCCTGATGCTCCAACCATCGGGAGAGCTCATTCGGTCCAAGATAACCTAGAGTCACCGCCGTTGCGCCGAACGAAGGTCGACGGTGATGCTGCTCGCGAAGGGCTTGATTTAAATTTTCTCTCGTCAAGATACCCTCTAAAACCAGGAAATCTCCAAATTTCATGGGTTTGCTCGGTTGGGGCCGTCTCTCCACATTTCGCGGCCTCAGAGGGTCCTGGGCGGCGTTTTCGGCTCGATTCGATAGATAATCTTGGAGGACTTCAAGTGCAGCTTGGACGGTACACGCTTTCTCGTGTGCATGTGCGGCTGCCTGCGCATTGGCTTGACGGTCCGGGTGGAACCGAAGCATCTGACGCCGGTAGGCAGTCTTTAGTGTTGTCGCGTTCAGCGCCAATTTCTGACGCGCATCAACGCTCAAATTCGGGAAGAGCGTTCGCATTGCATCGGCGTGGTTCATGGAACCAGTGTCCGACGGCTCCGCTGAGAGCGCAAAATATCCGCGTATGAAGGGCTTTAGAGTTTCTCGTAACTCGGGTCGTTGCCACCCTGGAAACCGATTCCAAGCGGGCTATTACCAAAAGAGAAACCCGCAATGATACCTTCGGAGCGCGAGGTCCAGACGAAGGCCCCGAGCTTCCATTCTCCGAGATCAAGAATACCGGGATAGAGATTGATCCTTAAGGTTGGCTCGGCTTTCAGGCCGGCCATTGCCGAGAGCATCAGCGAGTCGTTGCGATCCCAAAAAAAGCCAATGAGCCAATTGCCCGGTTTTACCGGGCGCATCATGCGGGCGTCGATGTCTGGATTCTCCACGTTTTCGTCCTCAAGCCAGACCACGCGGTAGCCCCAACCAAACTGGATACGGTCCCGCGCGTTAAGCTTGTAAGAGAGCCCGGCCAGACCCTCTGAGCCCATATAGGTGAAAAGCCCAACTGGGAGCGAACCGAATGGAATCCGGAAGGTGAAGTTCTCGCCTGTGTTGTAAAGCCCGAGGTTGGTTGGGCTTAAGGTTGCTTGGCCCGGCCAATAGGTGACCTGAAAATACGTGCTGAAAAAGTGGGCTGAGCCTTCAAAAGCAAAGAGTAAATACCCAAGGGGGTTGAAGATCAGTAAGTCGGCGATGGGGTCGACGTTTGGGCCTCGGTGACCGCTGTTTTCCACAATCTCGTTGAGTAGCTGGGCGCTGAATAGAGTGAGGAGGGCAGTCGTTCGAGGGTAGCTGCTGCCTTCACGGTGATAATACTCAGTCAGCTGCCGGAAGAGCATCCCTTCGCCGATGGTGTGCAAAAAGTAGTTTGGCACAAAGTGTCCATGGTCCGGATCGAACGCTTTGTATGGAAATATTTCGTGGGCGACGAAGTCTGACCAGGGCTGGGTGGCTCGGATATTGTCGATGGGGTTCAGCATGTTGTCCCAAACGTTGACGAAGCCTGTCGCGAAGTCGATCTTGGTGAGGCTGTTTGGATACGAACCAGAACGAAGGATATCGAAGCCTGAGTTCAGTATAACCTGAAAGGGCCCGAAGGTGCTTTGAGAGCCGTAGGTGACGTCTTTGAGGAAATAATAGTGCATTGCCTCTTGGTCACCGGACTCAGCCGAATGTGCACGTTCGATTGGGAGAAGAGAGAGAAGAGCTGCGAGGGCAATCACAGAGGGTCGCGTGGATTGAGAGTAACTTCCGTGTGGTCTGCCCATTACCTTCATTGAATCAGAGAGTCCTCTCCATTGCCAGCCGGGCAAGATTTGCGGAGGCGGCCTCTTGCCTGAGCCTCGGCTCTTTTGCAACGGCTGGGCTCAGAGACGACGTCCAAGCGTGATCGTTTAAACTCATAGCTTAAGTGTCTAAAGTTTCACCGTTTTATCATCGGCTTGATATCCAGGAATCCGCCTTTATTCGGTGACTCTCAATTTTTCTGTCAGATGGCTGCGTCGCTTCGCCAATACCTCATCGAGCTCCCCGAAACACGAAACGAGAGGAATTTACGATGAAACACTTGGGATTAATTTTAGCTCTTTTGGCGATGAGTACGAATGTGATGGCTGCGGCACGAACCAGTACTGCGATGGCGTCCAGCGCGTCACGTAAGGCGGTCTCCGCCTCACCAGCTGGTTCGATGACGTTGTCCAAAATGGTACGCCACGATGGACGCACGGTCACCGATAGCTATGCGGAGCGATTTGTGAAGCGTGGCGCGATGGTCTCTTGGGAGGGCTGCCGGTCGGACTTGAAGCGGGCTGGACTGTGTAGCTTTTATCTGGTTGAGGAAAAATCCGATGGCGATATTCAGGCGCTGATGATGACGGAAGAGCAATGCTCCTCACGACGCGCCTTTTGTCGAAATGGCTATGTCGCAAGTCTGCGGACCCGCACCGAATCGTCCTACAATGCGGGGGACGACACGATTTCTGTGACGACCAAATTGTGGCGAACCTTCAAGTCGGTACGCGGCACCTATTTCGAACGATACGCGGGCAAAGTCGAAGGCACGCTTGGGCGCCACAGCTACGATTTCACCAGTTATGACAACCGTGGCAACGAACTTGACCGCGTCGGCGCAACCATTATGGCTTCCGGCGGTTTATCGATTGACCTCTGTACCATGGCTTGGGAGGCGTCTCTTAGCTCGAGCGGCATCATCGGCGGTGGCGTAGGCTCGATGGCGGCCGTCGCGATGGGTGACTTACTCTTAGGCGCAGCGGCTCTGATGGAAGGCAGTATCTTGGGCGGCTTCGCCGGTGGTACCCTTGCAGTGGGTGTTGCTGTAGCCGAAGCCCCGGTGTTGGTTGGCATCGCGGTGGGTGTAACCACCGCAGTTGCGGTGGTAGGCGTCTCAGCATTGGCCATTAACCACTGGTGTGAGCCGGACGCACCGGATGGTCCAGACGAGCCAGAAGGTCCAGAGACGCCTGAGTGGGAAACCCCGGATGGCGAAGGCTGTGGTGAGGGCGAAGTGTGGGGCCCTTATGAATACGACTGTGGGTACGAGACTGTAGAAGAGGGCGTCAGCGAAGATGGCTATTTGGAAATCACTGTAACCTGGAATGACCGGACCTGCATTGCTTGGGATTGCATTGCCGATGGGCTCTAAGTGCTGGGCGGTCTCATAGTATAAGCCAATGAAAAAGGGTAGCGACGACCTCGCTGCCCTTTTTTGCGTATGCGAAGGCGTCTTGGATTGGATGCTTCAAGCATCCTCAGAGTGCACCAGCTTGGAGCTTGGTGTGTTTAGAGATACCGAGGTTGGTGCTTCCTCGTCGACTCAGCGCTTCGCCTGGCAGATTCGTATTATCGAGATCATACCTTGAAATAACTTGCATTAGACAATCGATATGCGTACACCCGCCGCGTCGACCCATGGGGTTTAATGATGGGAACTGTCCCGTTTTAAAATTTTTTTAAAGGAATGAACGATGAAATTTCGTCTGCTTGCTTCTCTTGTTTCACTCTCACTAACATTGGTTGGAACCTCGGCATTCGCCGATGACCATCCAAGTAACTTTGCCCAATACTCCGTATCAATGAGCGGAAG
>JAYYQC010000089.1:0-10000 GCA_036128675.1 Myxococcota bacterium
GATCTTCCTCTACCCGCCGGTGATGAAGAGCCACAGCCGACCATGGTATTTGATGCTTCTTCGCTCGAGCAAGCGGTCTCAGACGCCTTTGGTCCCTCTGAGTCGCCTGGTGAAGATAGCCGAGCTTCCGCCGAAATCTCCGATGACTTTTTCGACGCACCTGACGATAGCTCTGGGCTTGAATCGATGCCTGCCGCGTTTTCACTCGACCCGAGTGAGGATGGTCTCGCGACGCGTCAACTTGATGCCGGGAATCTTGAGGTGAGTGCACCTGAAGCCTCAGGTCTCCCCGACCTCAATCTCGACGCCTTGGACCAACCGACGATGGTGCTGCCCTCGCGAGAGATAGAACCAAAAGGCGACGAGCCCGCCGCCGATGGGGCAGCGACACGGGTCTTGTCGGCTGGAAACTCTGAGAGCGGTCTGGATGCAGTCGATCTCCTCGATGACCTCTTCGACGGTAGCGAAAGTATACCGGATTTAAGCGGTGCGAGCCTGCCGCATGCCGATGCGATTGAATCCCCGGCACCTTCCGGCGGGGAACAAAACGGCTTTGATCTCACCGATGATGTGTTTGGAGATGGCGCTGCGTCTAATGTTCCACTTGAATCGGCTGGCACCGACAGTGACGTTGGAGATGACAGCGGCCTGGCCGCGCTCGACTTCGATGACTTGGTCAATCAACCACTTGGGTCGGACGATGTGTCCTTCTCGTTCGATGAGCTGTCCTCCGTCGATACACGTGGAGAGAGTCATTCGAGTGAGGGAGCAGCTCGTTCGTCAGAGACTTCTCAGCCCGCGACTCAAGTTTTGACCGATTCATCTGGAGAAACCGATGAGGCTTCGAGCTCTGCGCAACCCACGGGTGACTCTGAGGCGAAACCTTCGCATACCTGGCTAGGTCTCGGATTGGTAGTCGTATCGCTCGCGCTCATTGTGTCGACAGTTGATATTGCAACGCTCTTGGATGGGGGCTTAGGTAGCGATACGGATGCTGTGTCAAAACAACCCCCAGCTTCACCAAAAGCCGAAGCATCGGATCAGGCGCCTCAAGGCACAAGCGTCGTTAGCGATACAAAGGTAACGATCGATTCCGCTGCAGCTATTTTTGACCTTGATTACGCGGGACTTATTCGGACCGTCGAGACTAAGTCGACGACGCCCGCACTCAAAGCGCTCGCGGAATACAGACTGAGTCGATTTTTTGGGGAGTCAAAGCGACTCTCAGATGCCTCCGAGTGGTTGCAGGGCTTTACCGCAACCGAGAGCACAACGAAGCTTGAGACAGTGACGGCGCTGACAATTGGGGCAGTTATTTCCGAGCAGATGAAAGCCGCGCGTGACTCTGCGGAATTACTCTTGGCCAAAAAGGTTGAGCTTGACGCTGTCGAAAAAGCGTTGGTGGCGAGTGCTCTATCTGGACCGAAACAGCGGCCCGCTTCAATTCAGCTCTTCAAAGATGTCCTCAAGGACGCACCAACGCGCGTTGAGCTCTGGCACCTCTTTCTCGATCAGCACAACGACCGAAGTACTCAATCATGGGCGACTGAGACCCTGCGGTCATTCGACTCGAAGCTCAATGAATGGCAGCAGGCCAGATACTTAGATCTCTTTTTAAAGATTGGGAAACCTAGCTTAGTCATCGCCATGGTCTTAGGGCAGACACCGGGTGATGCATCGGCACCGGTGAATTACGCAGCGGGAGACAAGCTCCTTGTTGCGCGGCTTAGAGGTGTTCAAGGGGTTCTCAAAGGAGACTTAGCTGATTGGCGAACCTTTGTGACGCAGCAAGCGAAGGCCCGTCCTAACCTGGAAAACTTTATCGCTCGGGCTCGCGCGAGCTCCCTGCTCGATGGAAAAATTTCGTTGGCATTAACCGAGCGCGCTCGAAGTGAGAAAGCACCGGTCGTTCAGGCGAGGCTCTATTATGAAGCGGCGCTCTTGGGCCGCGATCTTGCGCTCGAAAAGGAGACTGCGGCACTGGTCAAAGAGATGGTTCAATCTCTTTCGCCGACCAAAACCGGTGGGTACTTCCAGTTGGCGCGTGGAGAGTTGGCCTTATTGATGGGCAATCGCGGCTTGGCGAAGCGCTTCATCAATGCTTCGCTAAAGATCAATCCACGGTTAACCGAGGCCTCCTTGGCGTCACTGATGCTCATCGACCGGGATAAAGATATCTTTCTGAGGGAACTGAGCAAATTGCACCAGCGGGGAGATTCACCCCGTGTAGCATGGCAATTGGCACGTGTCTTTTCTGAAAGGAATAACCATGGTGGAGCGATTCGACTGATCGAAGCGTTGTTGGTTGAGACACCGACGGTTGCGCCGGTTTCAACGCTGTTGTTGAGTTTATTGGATAATCTTGTGGCCAACGGCTCCTATGAACGTCTCTCCCAGATCTCGGAGTCGCTCTATGCGGTGAACCCGAAGGATACCGAGCTGGTGACGCTGATCGTCGAAGCTCTGGATCCGGCGGTCTCGAAGGACTTTCCAGACCAGCCTATAGCGCGGGTGAAGTGGACGGAGAGACTCCATAAACTGGACCCAAGTAATCGCGATAACCTCTATCTGTGGGTTGAAGCCTTGTTGGATGCTGAAAAGCAGCGCGAAGCTCGAGATGTGCTCAAAGCACTGCTCGATGAATTTCCGGATGCACGTGGTACGGCCAAGTTTACCCAGCTTCTTGCGAGAACTTGGATTGGGGAAAACCCAAGCGAAGCGCGACAGTTCCTGAAGGAATCCATTCGCTTGGAGCGGATGCCGACGAGCCATGTGCTGCTTGGCGAGATCGAGGAACAACGCCAGAGTCAAGTGGATGCTATCGAGCAGTACCTCTTGGCCATCGAGCTTGAGCCGACGATGACCGATATCCGCTTCAGGGTCGGGCGTCTTCTCTATGATGTGGGACGCTATCCAGAAGCTTCTTCGCAGCTTGAAGTGGTTGTAAATACCAATCCTGCCAACGTTGTTGCGCGCGAGCTACTTGGCGATACGTTCCGAGAGCAGGGAATGGCGGAGCGAGCCTTGCGGCAGTATCGGCGGGTTCTTGAGCAGGGCAATGTTCGTGAGGCACTTTTCATGAAAACGGCACGTCTTCAGATGTACGACTTGAATCGTCTTGAGGAGGCGGTACGTTCTCTCCAAGAAGCTGCCCTACTTAACGATAAAAATTCCGAGATCCTCTACCTCCTTGGGGTTGCCTTAAAGGACTTGAACCAACTAGAGAGAGCCCGACGACAGTTTCAAAAGTACCTGCGTCTTGATCCAAATGGCGATTATGCTGAGGAAGTCCGAGGCATTCTCAAGAATCTATAAATGGTCGGGGCGTCTAGGAACTTCGCGAAGGAGTGCCCGGTATGCTCGACCATCGAGAATTTCTAAAAGAGGATAACCAGTTATTTGAGCGCCTCGCTAGCCGCGGTGTAGCTCAGGAAACGATGGATTCCCTCGGTTCAGCGGCGGGACGTCGCCGCTCATCGATTCAGTCGCTCGAAGAGTATCGCCGCGAACTCAATGCAGCATCTGCTGAAATGAAGAAGGTCGCAGCCAGTGGCGATAAAGATGCACTGGCAAAAGGGCGTGAGGCCCTCCAGGCACTCAAAGCGAAGATCAAAGATGCCGAACAGGTCCAGCGCGATGCCGAAGATGCATTGGGCGAGCTTCTTTTAGGCATACCGAATATTCCCGACCTCAGCTGTCCGGTTGGTGATGATGAAGCTGCAAACCGACTTGAACGTGAAGTCGGTACGATCCCTAGCTTCGACTTTGAGCCGAAACCACATTGGGAGATCGGGGAAGCACTTGGCATTATGGACTTCGAGCGCGCGGCAAAAATGAGCGGTGCGCGTTTCGTTATCCTCAAGGGCCTCGGTGCCCGTCTTGAGCGTGCGATTGCCCAGTATATGCTCGATAAGGCGGTCGAACATGGCTACATGGAAGTTTCGCCGCCGATCATCGTACGCCCCGAATCGATGGAGGCCGCCGGGCAATACCCGAAGTTTATCGGTGACTCCTACGAGACTCTCGATCGAGAATTTGTCTTGGTTCCAACATCCGAAGTCCCACTGGTGAATTTGCATCGAGAAGAGATCGTAGACACCGCCGATCTTCCTCTTCGCTACACCGCATTTACGCCATGCTTTCGGCGAGAAGCGGGTTCAGCCGGTCGGGATACCCGCGGGATTTTGCGGCAGCACCAGTTCTTTAAGGTCGAATTGGTGGCATTCGCCAAGCCTGAAGAGAGTATGGACGAGCTTGAGAGATTGACCGGAAATGCTGAGGCGATCCTTAAAGGACTGGGTCTTCCCTATCGGGTGATGTGCTTGTCGACCGGTGATATGGGCTTTGCTGCAGCAAAAACGTACGATCTTGAGGTATGGCTACCGTCGCAATCCCACTACCGAGAGATCTCAAGCTGTTCAAATTGTACGGATTTTCAGGCGCGACGGGCGTCGATTCGTTCAAAAGATCATAGCGAGAAAAAAGCAAAGCCCAAGCTTGTGCACACCTTAAATGGTTCAGGATTGGCGGTCGGACGTACGCTTCTCGCGATCCTTGAAAATTATCAGCTCGAAGACGGTTCGGTCATGGTTCCGGAAGCACTCCGCCCGTACATGGGCGTTGATAAGATCGAGGCACAATAAGGCGGGGGATTCGGTTACGCCGGGGGTCCAACCCAGCGTAACCAGACCCTGTCATGTCGCTATCGAGTTAATTCATCACTGTAGAGGCCCCAATTCCTCCACGGACAACGTGATGTTTTCGTCGTTAGCATTGATCCTATCGCCGGCTCCTCGCGGACCTTGAGGAAAAAAATATTAGACCCACGCACCCTCGTTTCTGGATTCGACCTCACGACCCCTGGTACAAATTAGGGGTCCAACTGATGCGGTGGGGAGAATTTCGTTCAAACGCATCGGCTTGGCTGTCTCGATACTCGCAGTGAGCAGTATCTAACGGGGGTTTTGTGTATGAGAAAGCTGCTGATTTGGCCGCTAGCCTTTGCGCTGGTGTCCTGTGTGGAACCTGTAGAACTTTCGGGCGATGAATCCGACCTGACCAGTATCCTGAGTCGCGCAAAGGTCGAATTTCTTCCGAGCGCCAGCATTGTGCCGTTTCCAAACAATCTTTTGCTCACAGGCGGTACGCCTGAGGCACCACTGGTCAATATTCCAGCCCGGTGCAACGAATCACCCACGCAAACGTTGTTGCGTGAGAGTATCATCAACACGCTCGATGGCTTCGGGGCCTACCAGTACCCAATTCAATTCACGCTAACCGAAGCGGTGGATCCTGCGACCGTTGCGGAAAACGTGACCTTGCTCGATCTCGGGGTCTCACCCCCAGCGGTTATTCCGACCGTGGCCATTGCGGGTGAATCAACCCGCTCGCTTCCCGGATGTGTCGGTACGGAAGTTGCGTCGAATGTGACACTCGTTCCGCAGGTCGCCTTGTCGGCTGGTACCAACCATATGGTTCTGATCAAGAGCGGACTCAAAGCCGCGAGCGGCGCCGAGTTTGGTGCGGATTGGACCTGGGCTCTGATCCGCGGAAAGCTTCAGCCGGTTGAATTTGGCTACGTTGATAACGTCGCTCCAAACGCTGAGGCGGGCGAGTGGGGGCCAGACGGTACCCAAACAAAGGTCATTACTTCAAATCGAACGCCTCTAGAGTCGAATGAAGAAAACTTTGAGACGCTTGAAGGCCTACTTTTGCTTTGGGAAGCTCACAAAGACATTCTCGACGTGGCGGAAGCACTGGGTACTGTCCGAGACGACGTCGTTTTGGCTTGGAGTTTCAAGACACTCTCGACGACTACGGGTCTTGACCTAAATGTTGCAGGTTCAGCCGCTCAGCAAGCGCTCGACTCCGTGGGAGGTGTGCAGATCACTGACTATTTCGGGCCAGGCGAAGCCGGTCCCTACATGGCTGCGCATATGAACCACTATTTCGGGTTCAACGTCTTCGAGGAGGGTAAAGACCACGCGCGAAATTGGGCCGGTAGTGAAAGTCGAAAGCCGACCTATTATTGTGACGATACCGGCGGTGACCTCAGTGGTTTTGCGATGGCTTGCTCAAATGTTGGGGCCGTTATGTACGGCGAGTTTTCGAGTCCACAATTTCAACTTCCATTTGATGACCGAGGCGTGATCACGGCGGATGGTACGCCGTTCGTAGGCGCGCCCGGGCCTTGGATGGACCAAAACATGCCAGCACAGGCTTCAAATTATGAGGATATCCGAATTGTTATCACGCAGCCCGCTACCGAAATGCCAGCGGATGGCTATCCGGTCGTCTTCTTTGGTCACGGTGTCGGCCTCAGTAAAGAACAGAGCTTCCCTGTAGCCACTGAGCTCGCTGCAAAAGGCATCGCGACCGTATCAATGGATTGGGTAGCTCAGGGTGAACGAGCCGTGAAAACAGCCGTTCAGTCGGCCGACTGTGATACCGACCCGATGAAGCGTCCAGCTGGGTCACCTGAGGATGGGTGCTACTACAAATTGCTAGCTACAAACCCTCTAGTCGCCCGCGACAATGCACGCCAATCAGCTCTCGATTACATGTTTTTTATGAGAGCGATGGTCGGCAGCTGTGGTAGCTCTGGGGGATGTGCCGGTTTCAAAATAAACAACGACCAGATTGGTTATCTTGGAATCTCTATTGGTGGGCTGATTGGCCAGATGACAGTCGCTATGTCGCCAGAGCTTGATATCAAAGCGCTCGGCCTCTCCAATACCGGTGTTGGTTGGATCGAGATTGTCGAAAAGACCAATCCGTTTTACAACTGCCCGCTTGTAAACTCGGGAATCGAGTCTGGCACCTTGGTCGGAGAACTTTGGTCAGGAGAGGATGACCTGGATGCATTGTGCCTGAACAATGACCCAGCCGATCCAAACAGCTTTCTGAATCAACCAGGGTGGGCGGTACTGGCATCGGCATATCGTTGGACAGTCGACGTTGCTGAGCCAGCGAACTACGTATCGCTCACAGCTGCTCGAGGTCTTCCAACGCTTATTCAAATGGCAGACAATGATCACACGATGCCTAATGATGCTTCTCAAGCTGCCGGGAATGCATACCGTGCGGGTTGGCAAGCGGCAGGTGAGACTGTGTCCGACTTTATTTCATCGATTCCCGGGGCTGATGGTTATACCCCTGAAATTGATACGCAGGATAAGCTCCTGCTGAAATACGTAGATGTTGAAGGTGAGCGCGAATACGAGCACGACACTCTCAATATGCCGACGCCTCGTTTGTATTGTCTGCATGAAGCTACATCAACGCCGTGCTCGCAGTCTGAACTCGAGCGGTTTGCGGATTGGGTAGCCGGAACTCGGCACTACCAAGCTGACATGGCTCGATTCTTTGAAAAGCACTTAACCGCGGGCGGAAACTAAGGTGGGGGAACATCAGATGTCTAAAAAGCTCATTGTGGGAATGATTGTCGGACTCCTGACGTCACCGGCGTGGTCGGCCGGGATTGCGTTTAACGAACATGCGGCGAGTGCGACTGCGGTAGGTGGTGCGGTCGTTTCAACTGTCGACGATGCCTCGGCCATCTACTATAATCCGGCGGCAGTTGCGCGGCTTAAGGGGACCCAAGTCTACCTTGGGTCGACGATTGTCATGCCGGCGCTCAGCTATACTCAGGACTTTTTTGGTGAGTCGGTTACAACCGATAGTAACGAGCTGGTCGCACCAGTTCCTTCGGCGTTCGCGACCTATCAGGTCGATGATGAGTACGTCATCGGTGTGGGCTTTTACCTGCCTTGGGGTCTTTCTGCCTCATGGCCAGAGGGGCCACAGAGAGACGTCCTGCGAGAGCAGGCCTTTCGTTCTCCAACCATCGCGCCGGTTATTGCCGTGGACTTGAATGACTGGAAAGAGGGTCTTTCGCTTGGGGCGGGGGTCGACGTGACCTTCATTGGCTTCCGAACTGAGCGTGACGTCTACCTCGGTGATGCGGTTGGCCAAATCGCTGGGTCTGCCACTGGCATCGGTGTGACGGGGCGTTTCGGTATGCACATGGAGTCTCCTTATGTTGACGGCACCAAGTTCGGACTGAATTTCCGCACCCCGATGAATATCAACCTCGAAGGTAACTTTGATTTCACTGCGCCGGAAGAGTTCAGAGAGCTTCTGCCTGCCGATCAAGGTGCCAGCGGAGCTTACACCATGCCATGGAACGTGACACTTGGTATGTCTTCTACATGGATGGAAGAGAAGCTTACATCATCGGTCGACATCACTTACTGGAACTGGAAGTCTTCAGATGAGATCGTATTTAAGTTTGAAGACGGGTCTTCGACAACGTTGCCTCGGGATTGGAAAGATTCTGTAACGCTTCGTTTTGGCCTTGAGTACGACCTAGAGCCAGTCTTCATTCGAGCGGGTTATGTTTGGGACCAGACACCGGTTCCGACTTCAACACTCACATCATCGTTGCCTGACGTCGACCGACACTTCTTCAATGGTGGTATCGGTGTAGCACTAGGTAATTTCACGATTGATGCGGCTGTCTCGTATCTGCATGCTGATGAACGAGCCAGTCTACAGGCGGGCCCTTACGGAACTCCGAGACCTTACACCCCAGAAGATAAGGCGACCTATACGGTCGATTATATCGGTGGGGCCATCCATGTCGGATATTCATTTGGTGAGGCTGAGGCCCCTGCAGAAGAGTAGGGTTTCTTAGTCAGACCCATTTTCAAGAATGGTAAAGCGGGCCGATTGACCATCGGCCCGTTTCTTTTTGAGCCGTTGAATAAGCTGTCCGCACGCGGCGGTCTGGTCTTGACCGCGCGCCAATCTTAACATCGTCAGCACGCCGTGTGATTTGAGTATCTCAGCGAACCGAAGGCATTGCTCGTCTTCTGGGGGAAACATCTCCGCCCGTCCGGGATTCACTGGGAGAAGGTTAACCCGTGTTTCTGAGCCAAAGCGCAGCGCCAGCGACGCCAGGCCTTCGGCATCCTCTTCGGAATCATTCAGGTCTCGAATCAGTGTGTACTCAAGAAAAAGTGAGTCCTTCCGCGAGGCCACAACTGTTTCAAACGCTTCGATGAGTTCGCTGAGGTCTTGTCGTTGGGTGGGGATCAATCCGCGTCGTTGTTCATCGTGTGTTGCATGAATGGACCAGGCGAGCTTGCATGGTAGACCTTTTAGTTTTTTGATCTTTTCAGCGCTTGGCCCAACTGTTGAAAGCGTGACGTGGCGTGCCCCAAAGCCGTGCATCCGTTGGTCAGTCAGCGCGCGTATTGCGGGCTCGACCGAGGGCCAGTTGTCGAGCGGCTCGCCCATGCCCATGAAAACGACATTGCGAAGGTTCGGATAGTTTCGCTCTCGAACGATCCGCTGTGCCCACCAGACTTGCATGAGAATTTCGGTGACCGAGAGTTGGCGCATCATGCCCATCTCGGCGGTCATGCAGAACTGGCACTGTCGACTGCAGCCCACTTGGCTTGAGACGCAGAGTGTCGTGCGGTCAGTGGTAGGGATCAGAACGGTCTCAATTCTGGCTTGGTCATCGAACCTCAGGACGGCTTTCAAGGTGCCGTCGGCCGCTTCTTCGATGTGCTCGAGTGGCGGAGGCTCGAACACGCAGCACTCATTAAATACCCGCAGCGTTCGCTTACCAAGTTCCGAAGACTCTCGTGGGTCTTCTCCGCGACGAAGCGCACGCATAATCGCGGCCGCACGCCCAGGTCCGCCGATATGCTCGACAAGAGACTCGAATCCGAGTTCTAGTAATGTAGCTTTGTTGGGCTTGTTCATGTCGTCTTTATCGATCTCTCGGCAATTACTCGAAGCGCAACCCGTTCCTTGATGGGATCGGAGTCCGATCCCGATTTCGCGAGCTGCCAGAGCTCGCCTTCGGTGGGACCGATTTCCCAACAACTCTCTGGCGAAAGTTCTTCAATTGGGTGCTTGGGGTCATCATTGAGCGGACAAATATCACGAAACTCTGCGAGCCCATCATCGGTTTCCTCGATGAACCGTA
>JAYYQC010000090.1:0-10000 GCA_036128675.1 Myxococcota bacterium
GAGGTAGCCCCTGGGTCCTGCATACGTAGGGGCGTACTTCATAGACCTGGCAGGCTTTGTGGGTTGGATGAAGGAAAGCACAGCTGCCAGCAGGGTGAATCTGGAGGTTTCTCTGGTTGGCGGATTCGCTGAGAAAGTCTTCGATCCGCTGCGCTTCAATCGAAAAGACCGTGAGATTATCCTGACAGCAATCACTGCACCCACGTTTACACTGCATGAAGTCTTGGTGTCGTTCTTCAAGAACTTTGACGCGGTCATCGATCGTGCTGTGAAGCACTCTCAGCTGATTTAACGGGCCTGTCATTCAAACCTCAACTCGGGGATTGCTCTTTTTCATGGTGCTTGGCACGTTAGGTGTAAGGAGTCGAGACATGAAAGCTGTGATTGTTCGGATTATATCCCTAACCTTTCTGATGGCTGGGATCGCGTGCTCATCAAATACGCCTTCGGGCCCGCTTGATGAGCCGAGCGATACAAGTGACGCCACAGACTCTTCAGACGCCAGCGATGTGAGCGTTGAGAGTGATGCCTCCGCCACCTCCGACCCAAGTGATTCGACTGACGCAACCGATGGGACTGACTCATCTGATACGACCGATGCATCTGATACGTCAGATGTCGCGGATAGCAGCGATTCGAGTGATGGCAGTGCCCCAGTCGAGCCTGAGCCCACTATTCTAAGATTTGTAGTTCTCGGTGATGGTGGCGAGGGTAACGATGCCCAATACCAAGTTGCCGATACGATGAAATCACTGTGCGATGAGCGGGGCGGTTGTAGCTTTGCACTCTATCTGGGCGACAATATTTACGACGATGGAATCGATACCGATGAGGGACTTCAGGATCCTCAATTTGAAGATAAATTTGAGCTGCCTTATGCGCCACTCGACTTTCCATTTTACGTCGTACTCGGGAACCACGATTACGGGGTCGTGCCTATTTCCAATGATAAAGCTGAAATCCAGGTGGTTTACTCAGACTTTTCTCAAAAATGGACGATGCCTGATTATTATTACACGTTTGAGCAAGACAATGCGCAGTTCTTTGGGCTCGATACCAATGCGTTGATGCTCGATACCGACTTCGTAGGAGACCCAACAAGTCAACGTGAGTGGTTAGACGCTTCGCTGGCGGCATCGAACTTTCAGTGGAAAATAGCGTTTGGTCATCACCCTTATCTTTCAAATGGGCAGCACGGGAATGCGGGTAATTACGAAGGTATCCCAGAGTGGACGCCAGGGGCTGGCTTCGTTCGTGGTGATGCGGTGAAGGAATTTGTCGAAGAATCTATGTGCGGAAAAATCGATATCTATTTCTGCGGTCATGACCATAACCGACAATGGCTAGAGCCGACCTGCGGTACGGAATTTGTTGTATCCGGCGCCGCGGCGAAACTCACAGACCTCGAAGGCCGGGGCTCGCCGACCTTTTATGAAGATGACCTTCAGCCGGGCTTCATGTTGGTAGAGATCCAAGACAATCGTCTCCGGGGCGAATTTTATGATCAATACGGCAACCTCGACTTCTTTCGAGAGGTCATCAAGTAGATAAGTTGACCTAAGATGGGCTCCAGATCATAAGGGTGGTGACTCCTAGAATTTCGGATGCCACATGACGCAGAGCTCACCACCGACCAAGCGTTCGATTTTATCATCGGCTATGCTGATGAGTGTCATCACGATGGGGTCTCGTTTTCTCGGTCTCATCCGAGAACAGGTGCGTGCTCACTATTTAGGTACAAGCTTTGCTTCCGATGCTTTTGGTATAGCCTTCCAGATCCCGAACCTTCTGCGTAGGTTGGTTGCCGAAGGCGCGATGACCTCTGGCTTTATTCCTATTTTCGCACAGACCCGAAGTGATCAGGGAGATGAAGCCGCATGGACATTCACCCGTCGATTCTTCAATCTCCAGATTTGGGTACTCTTGGTCATTGTCTCTTTGGGCGTCTTATTTCGAGAAGAGCTCGTCTTAGCCTTTGCTGCCATCGGAGGTAGAGTCCCGGAGCCAGAGCTTGGCCTATTAACCAGTGAACTTTTGGGCTTGATGTTTCCCTATATTGCCTTCGTGTCGTTCGCGGCTGTGATGCAAGGAATCTTGAACTCGTATCAGATCTTTTGGGTGAGCGCCTCGACATCGATCTTGTTAAACCTATCGGTGATTATTGCTGCCCTCATCGGCGGAGAACTTTATGGCGAGCCTGTGTACGCCATGGCTATCGGTGTTGTGGTTGGTGGATTTTTGCAGTTCGTGACTCAGATCCCAGCGGTTCGCAGGGTTGGGTTTCGCTGGCGGCCGGACTTTGGTGCTGGCCCTGCGGTAAAAAAGGCCCTGGCATTACTCGGCCCTACCACGCTTGGGGTTGGAGTCTATCAATTGAACGTCCTAATCTCCCAGGCAATTGCTTGGGGTATTGGGGATGGCGCAGTGTCATCACTTCAATATTCAAGTCGCTTGCTAGAGTTGACACTGGGTATTTTCAGTGTGGCGCTTTCGACTGCGGTTTTACCTGCCCTTGCCCGTTTTGTTGCTGAGCGCAATGAATCAGAGGTCCGTGAGATTCTCTCGATGGGCGTTCGACTATCTTGGTTTATCTGCCTGCCGGTGACAGTCGGGTTGAGTCTTGTTTCGGTAGAGACCATTCAGATTTTATTTGAGCGGGGTAGCTTTACCGCCGAGTCCACGGCGCTCACCGCTTCTGCGTTGAATTATCATATTGTTGGCTTACTTTTCATCTCGCTCACACGGATTTATCTCCCCTGTTACTACGCATTTAAAGACACCTGGACGCCTCTGTGGAGCGCCCTTATCTCGATGCTCGTAAACATAGGTTGTTGTTATGCGCTGGCACCCTCGATGGGGGCACCAGGCATAGCCTTAGCAAATAGTATCTCTGCGGTAGCGCAACTGGTCGTTTTAAGAGCCTTGCTGACCAAGCATGTCACCTTAGGTTTTGATCGTGTGACACTCAGGTCTGCTGGCTTGTCGACGCTATGCGCGGTTTTAGCCGGTCTCGGTGTCTGGGGATTTCAGGAGAATTTCGCTGATGCCCTCAGAGATGGCTCGGCGGAGCTACTCCTGAGCTACGGACTGATGGTCCTTATTGGTGCCGGAGTATTTCTCGGCGCTGCGGTTGTTTCAAAGCACCCGGAGCTGGTTCAGTTAAAAGAGCTCCTCAAGCGTCGGCGTCAGAAATCCTAAAGTTTGGGATCGACGGGAAGGCCCAGCGCCGGCGTAAATGACTTTCCGAGCACTTTGGTTTGACCACTTGTGAGTTCACCCGGGCTCTGTTGCATCGCATTGAGTGCGGCCCGTAAATCATCGAGCTTATCCTTGAAGGGCGCGAGGGCCGCTTTGAGCTCTGATTGTCGGACGGTGAAAGTCTCGCCAGCTGGGATAGGTTGGTCCGGCTTCTGACCACTTGAAAGCAACTTATGGTTTCGTGGATGGCGCATGGCGAGTGTCGCACCAAAGAGTGCAGCGTCGTCGTCACCCATCGCAGCGAGGGTAGGATCTTTGCTTGGATTCAAAGAGATGAGTCGCTTGGTGGCATCGGTTGGTGTGACGATACCATCGCCCTTAAGCCGTGCTTCGAGGTCACCGCTCTGAAGCTCATCGAGGACGAACTCACCCTGTTTAAGGTCATCGACCGGGATATCGTTATCGGCGCGTAGCGCCTGGGTTGCTCGTACATTTTGAATCGCGTCTTGGCTCATGTCCTGCCTCCATGCTGAGTGAACCTGATTCATATACACGATGGGTTCACTTCACGGTTGTGAATCGTCGGCTTCTACGTCCAATGTTAGTGGATGGCTTTCGTCATTGTCCAGTGAAGGCTCCGAAGGCGTTTGAATCAGTCGGTCCGGTGCCTCCATCGAGACTCGGCCAAGCTGTCCTCCACGAAACTCTCGGCAGATAATTCCAGCGGCCTTGGTGAGATCGACCCCACCGCCAGAAATGAGGCATCCTCGCTTTCGCCCGATTCGCTCCACGATTTCAGTGCGGTCCATATCCTGGAGCTTGAACCGCTTGTTGATGGCCTCCGGGTAGCGGTCATCGAGAATTTCGACGATAAATGCAGCGATTTCAACGGGGTTAAGAATTGCTTCCTTAATACAGCCGCACGCAGCGAGTGCCTTTCCGATCTCTTGATCTTCGAACTTGTGCCAGAGCATGCCCGGGGTGTCGAGAAGGTGAAGCTTGGGGCTCAGTCGTACCCATTGCTCCTTTTTGGTGACGGCGGGTTGGTCGCCGGTTCGCGCAATTTTTTTCTGAGCCATTCGATTGATGAGCGAAGATTTCCCCACGTTTGGAATTCCGACAATCATCGCGCGCGCCGCGCGCTCCAATGGGCGTTGGCCTCGGGCTTTTCTTACCCGTGTCACAAGCTCCACTGCACGGTTCATGAGGGCCGGGACCCCGCGACCGCTCATTGCGTCTACCTCAACAGCGTCGGTCGAATCGGATTTGAATGTCTTGAGCCACTGTCGCGTAATCTTGGGATCAGCGAGGTCGGTTTTATTCAGTACAACGACGCGCGGTGTATCCCCAATGATCTCATCGATAAGCGGGTTTCTACTCGCAGCGGGAACCCGCGCATCTCGCAACTCGATGACAACATCGACCTTTGGCAGCAATGTAGTGATCAGGCGCTTAGCCTTGGCCATGTGTCCCGGGAACCATTGAATCGTCATGATACCGCCGTAGCCTGTAGGTGGTTGGTTTTGCAAGGGGAAAGACTTGGATGCACTTCAGGCTTTCACCTTTGACCGCTATTCGGCACAATAGGACTATGATTCGAATTGATTGCCATGCGCACGCATTTCCCTCCACTTCTGAAATGGCTTCAAAGACTGCTTCAATGCTTGATGATTGGGTACCAGGCCCTTGGAAAGAGCCTGTCCAGTCAATCGGCAGTCAGGTAAGTTCGCTCTTGTCTCCTTTGAAGGGCCTTGTCGGCGACACAGTCAAAACTGTCACGCCGGTAGCCGATCAACTTGGCCAAGAAGCCTGGAAGAGGTTCACCAAGCTGGTTGGTGAGGACTACGCTTTACCCAAGGGATCGGAAGAGCTTCGTGCGTTTCGAGAAAAGCTCTCGCCAAATGTTCTCAAGACACTCGAGTACGCGATGACCACGGGGATGGGGCCCTCGATGCTCTTGCAGGGGACCCTCGACAATCTCGCTGCGTCAATGGAGCGGGCTGGACTCGATAAGACCGTCGTCATCGGGGCACCACCGATTGCAGACAATGAGTGGCTCTTAACCCGCTTGGCTTCTGACGACCGCTTTATCCCCGTCATCACATTGCCCCGTCTGCCAGCCGATGCAGGTGAACTCGCCTGGGAAATCGCTCTGAACAAAGCTGTCGACCTCGGCGCGAAAGGCTTTAAGATCCATGTAAATATTGATGGCATGGTTCCTGAGTTTCTTGGCTACCGTATGATGTTTCGTGTCGCAGAGGAGCGGGGCGTCTTTATCATCGTTCATACCGGCTGTTTTCACGTACCGAGTTATAAAATCTCGGGAGGGATCGAGCCTAAATCCTTCGAGGCGCTCCTCACTAAGCACCCAAGCGTACGGGTTTGCTTCGCACATATGAATCGCGATCATCCAGAACGCGCTTGGGATGTTGTGAATCGACACCAAAATGTGTACGTCGACACCAGTTGGCAAAGCGTGAAGACGGTACAGCAGGCCCTCGGTGCGATTCCTCTGGAGCGCATACTCCTTGGATCAGATTGGCCGCTACTTAATGATGAATTACAGGTTGAAAATACTCGAATTGTTGAGGAAGCTTGTACGTCAGAGCAAGCACGCATTGTGATGGGAGAAAATGCCGAGCGATTTATCGCCAGTAGTTAAGGCCGAGTTATGTTGAGTTCACTCCGAAAGTTGTTTGGAAAAGGCAAAGACGAAGGAAAGGGCCGTCGCCGTCGAGAACGTGCGGTAGTTACCTTGCCGTTTAGCCTTGAAATTGGAGACCATACGTTCGTTGGGGAGACACTCGATCTTTCTCTCAATGGATTACTTGTCCAAGTAGATGAGGGCTCTCAAGGCGTATCCGAAGATCTTCTCGGTCAACAAGGCATTATGCGCGTGATGTTGCCTGGAGGCGAAGTGCGCTTTGATATGAAATGCGTTCGACGCGAATGGAATGCATTGGGGGTTCAGTTTCTCGATGCCGATGGCACAGAAGCGGAAACAAAACTCCTAGATTATCTCGAGACCCAGCTTGGCGAAGTTTGGTAGCGACCTGAATCCCGGTATTGCGGCTTAGCCTTGCACTACCTCTTCCGGTGCTGCGCCTAAGGCCTGAAGAAGCGCTTCCGCGCTCCTAATCCCGTCGAGTGCCGCACTCGCAATTCCTCCGCCATAGCCCATTCCTTCGCCGACAGGATAGAGCCCTGCGATGCCAATGGCTTGAAGCGTCTTTTTGTCGCGCTGGATACGGATGGGAGATGCGGTCCTTGTTTCGACGCCGATGAGCTTGGCCTCGCTTGAAATAAACCCCGGCAGCTTACGGTCGAAGACCGCAAGAGCTTCGCGCAGGGATGCATCAACATAGTCTGGATAGATGCCATCAAGAGGAGCGGTAACAAGTCCTCGGCGGTATGACGTGTCGGGCAGGTCTTGGCTAACACGTCTTGCGACATAGTCGGTAACGCGGAGGCTTGGGGCTTGAAACGAGCCGCCGCCGCGCTCAAAGGCGCGGGTCTCACATTGTCGTTGGAAATCGACGCCGGCGAATCCGCCGTGGAATCCCTCCTTTGCAAAGTCTTCGGGGGTGACCGTAACGACCATCGCGCTGTTGGCAAAGCGGCCTGAGCGTGCCGCATGGCTCATTCCGTTAATGCAAAGGGCACCTTCTTCGGTTGGCGTGGTTACAACGACTCCGCCTGGACACATGCAAAAGGAATAGGTTCCGCGTGCATCACCACCTTGTTGGGTATACGCCAGGCGGTAGTCGGATGCGGGAAGCGCCGCATGCCGTTCTCGCTGTCCGTAGCGTGCCTCGTCGATCAATGTCTGAGGGTGCTCGACTCTAAAGCCTACCGCGAACGGCCTTGCTTCTAGCTCGGCCCCATGACGCTCTAGAAGCTTCCAGATATCGTGCGCGCTGTGGCCTGTAGCGCAAACGACATGGTCTGTTTCGTAAAGAACTGCTTCTCCGTCACGCTCAGCCTTGACGCCTGTCAGACGTCCGGCTCTGAATTCCAAATCGGTACACTTTGTTTCAAAATGATACTCGGCACCAAGCGATTCCAGATAAGCACGGATATTCTTCAGGAGTTTTACGAGCTTATCCGTACCAACGTGTGGCTTGGTATTGACGAGGATATCAGCGGGTGCTCCGTGTTGGACCATCCACTGATAGAGGCGCCTGACCCGGCCGTCGGTCACGCGGGTGTAGAGCTTTCCGTCGGAATAGGTGCCTGCGCCACCCTCACCAAAGCAAACATTGGATTCGGGATTTAAAATCCCTTTTGAGTAGAGGCTGCTGACATCTCGGCCGCGTTTTTCAACGGGGCGTCCGCGCTCCAAAATAATCGGCCGAAGGCCGGCTTCTGCTAAGGTATACGCTGCAAAAATTCCGGCTGGCCCGGCTCCAATAATAATTGGACGCGCGGCGCGCTGAGTCTGTGACAAGCGATAGAGAATATCTTGTCGGGGTTTTTGTGGCTGTAATGTCGCGAGTTGGCGTTTCGATGGCATGCGAGTCAACCCGAAGCTCAGGGTTAGTCTGAACCTGGGTGAACGACCGCGGCTATCAATGGATCTGGCTTCAATGACCGGTTTTTCGACATCTTCAGCATTCAGCTTTAATCTGGAAGCAACGATGGCGACTGCTGCGTGCAAGAGTGCATCGGCGTCTTTGAGTTGGACGGGAATATCGCTTAGCTGCCAGCGTGCATTTGTTGGAGATGACATAAGGAACTCTCTGTATCGATATCAGCGCTGTGGCTGACTGGTACCTATCTCTCGATTTGGGTAGTCTACACCTCGGACAGCTAGCTGTCCTTAATTCGACCTGGCTGCGTGTATGATTGCAACGCAGTTAGATCAAGTGGAGTGTTTGTAAGTGAAAGCACTTGAGCGACGTTTGGGTCTTGGTGGTGTCTTTGGACTGAGCGTGAGCGCTATGTTGGGGCCTGGTGCGTTTATTGTCCCTGGCGTTGCTATCCATGGTGCTGGTGGCCTTGCTTGGCTTACGTACATCGTCGCAGCTCTCATCATCCTCCCGACTGCCTTCGCGAAGTCCGAGCTGGCGAGCGCAATGCCGCGCTCGGGCGGGGCGTATGTCTTTATAACACAGGCTTTCGGTCCGGCTGCGGGCTCGGTCATGGGAACAGGTCTCTGGCTTTCTCTCGTACTAAAGAGTGCCTTTGCACTGGTCGGTTTGGGGGCATACCTCGCGCTGGTCAGCGACCTTGATTTACGTCTGGTTGCGCTTGTGATGCTGGCCATTATGACCGCATTGAACCTTCGCGGTATCGATAAAGTCAGTAAAGCTCAGTCAGCTATCGTCTGGTTTTCAGTGGTTGCGCTCTCGGTCCTCCTTGGGGTTGCTATCCCCTCAGCCGATCCTCAAATGCTTCCACCTCTCGCACCCAATGGTGTCTCGGGGTTTTTCGAGACTGTTGCTCTCGTCTTTGTTGCTTATGCCGGTGTAACGAAAGTCGCCGCTATTGCTGGTGAGGTTCAAAACCCCGGTCGCAATCTGCCTCGCGGTATTCTCTGGGCGATGGGTTTTATTACGCCGCTCTATGCCGCCATTGTTCTTCTGATGCTTGCGACGACCGATCGAGCTGGCGTCTCTAACAGTCTCACTCCAGTTCACTCGATGACGGAAGTCCTGATGGGAGACGTCGCGGCGAAGGTCGCGGTTGTGTTGGGTGTCCTCGTGATGTTCGCAATGGCGAATGCCGGGCTTCTTACCGCCTCGCGTTTTCCATTTGCGATGGGTAAAGATGGTCTTCTGCCACCGACCTTCGCTGAGCTGGGAAGGACTGGGTCGACGCCGGTTCGATGTATTTTGCTTACCAGTGGTGCGATGACTTGCGCGGTTCTCTTCATCGACGTTGAAGGGATTATCAAGCTTGCGAGTGCATTTCAGATCATTTCATTTGGGGCCAACAATTTATCGGTTCTTTTACTGCGTGAGTCGAAGCCGCAGTGGTACCGACCGGCTTACAAGTCCCCATTTTTTCCAGCGATTCAGATTTTTGGGGTCGTTGCCGCCATTGGGCTTTTGGTAGCACTTGGAATGGTTGCTCTGGCTGCGGCGATTGCAGTGCTTGTTTTGGGTGGTGGTATCTGGCTTTTCTACGGGAAGAACCACGTCAAGCTTCAGGGCGTTTTGAGTAAATTCTCACCTCGAAATGATCTGCGGGCCGAGGCCGCTAAGAGTGAAGTTGCGACAGTTCTACCGACCGAGGCTACCTCATTCGTTGCACTTCTTGGACGTGCTACAAGTGTGGAGACACTGACCCAAATGGGCGCGGCGCTGGCCCGGGGTAAAGCCGTTGAAGTCGTTCATGTATCCGAGGTTGATAATCAGGTTGCTCTCGATGAGGTCCTCGAAGAGGAGCCGTATGTCGGGTCAATCCGTCGTCGCGTCTTAGGCATGCGCGAGATGACGGAGACAAAGGTCAAATTCGATCCAATCGTTAGTCACGATGTCGTTGCGTCCATTCACCGTCTCAGTACTGAGCTGCATTGTCGCTGGCTTATGATGGCCTGGCGTCCATTTCGTCTCTTTAACCCACTGGGCTGGCTGCTCAATCACTTACCGTGCGATCTCGTCATATTTAAAGACGGGGGAATTCGTTATATCCGAAAGCTCCTGGTCGTGGTGGACGATAGCAGTGATGATGAGCTCTTGAGTCAGGCCACGACTGATCTCTCTCGCTACTTTCGAGCGCGTGTGACCTTTGCTCGGTTTGCGCCGAAGAATGCATCCACCTCCGAGCTGCACGATATTGCCGACCATGTAGATCATTT
>JAYYQC010000091.1:0-13367 GCA_036128675.1 Myxococcota bacterium
GCGGCGCATGTCTCCTGTCGCCAGTGATGTCATGTTATTGAAAGGTGAAAATCTTATCGACGCAGTCGTGGCGGCGACAGAAGAGTTCGATTTGATGTTGATGAGTAGCTACGCGCGTAAGAGTTGGCGTAATCAGTTCTTTAAATCTGAGCAGGATAGGATTGCTTCTGCGTCGCTGTGCTCAGTGTTGATGATTAAAACACCACAAGAGCGACTCAATCCGGTATTTGATCCAGAACGTTTCCGGCTCTTTTCTCATATTGAAGAGGCCGCCATCGGTGTTCAGATTTCCGCGAGTTCTAAAGATGAGCTCTTTGAAGTCTGCGCGGCACAGTTTTCGGCGGCCTGTAAAGATTATCCGGCCGATTCGATTCTTGAGGCAATGCAGATCCGTGAAGAAGCACAAAATACAGGTGTCGGGAATGGGGTTGCCATGCCACACGGAACCCTGCCGCAATTGGACCGCACGCACTTACTCGTAGCGACATTAGACTCTGAGGTAGATTACGGCGCGGCAGATGGTATCGGCGTAAAAGTAGTATTCGCGACGATCTCTCCGCCCGACGATCGTGCCACTGTGCGGTATCTAAACACTGCCCTGGCGCGTCTTTCCGTGCAGACAAGCTTTCTTGAGAAGCTCAACAATGCGGGCAACTCTAAGGATATCGTCGCAGCCCTCCATGAAAGTCTTCAAGAATAACGCCGAACTAGTTGCGTGATTCTAGATCATGGTGTAACCGCGGCCTCATGATGAAACGAGAAAACGCTATTCTTGCAGTGTGGATGGGCATCTTTGCTCTTCCTTTTCTTGGAAACGGTAATCTTTGGGTTGCAGAGACCGCCGCAGTCGCATCGGCAAAAGCCGCTGAAGCGAAGGCACCTAAGGTCGAGAATGTGATTCGGGGTTCAATTGAGCTTGCGCCTGCGCTGGCAGAGAAAGTTGCTCCTGGCAGCTCGATCTTCGTCGTCGCGCGTCCAGCGAACGGCCGTATGCCTCTCGCGGTAGCAAAGCTTCCTATGCCAGAGACCTTTCCACTCACATTTGAGCTCACCGAAGCCAACGTTATGGTACGCGGTGTGAAGCTTGAAGGTGATGTAGAGATCTCCGCACGAATCGATCGAGATGGTGAAGCGATGAGCAAGACCGCTGGTGATATCATCGGTGATGCATCTACCGCGACTGTTCCTGTCGATGGTGTGAAGGTTCTTCTCGATACCGTAATCGAGTAAGTCGCGCTGGCCCGGGTCGCGCCGAGCACTCCAAATTGTTCGACCTTGACGATGATAGCGGCATACTCAGCCGAACTGGCGGAGTCCGTGAAGCTTTTAGACGCGGAAAGCCAAGAAGCCTTCGTTGGCATTGCGTGTAGATTCTTCGGATTGCTCTGCGGCGAGCGCGAGGTTGCTTGCGCTTGCATGGTGGGCGTCGCTGAGGGCTTTCAGCCGCTCGACCGCTGAAGCGACATTTTGCTGATTCTTAATCTGCTCTTCGTTGGTGCTCTGGATTAAGTGGATCTGGTTCTGAATCAGGTTAATGGACTTCAGCGCTTCCTGAATGATTGGATTCTGTTGTTTCGCTGTCGTTGTCGCGCGGCTCATCTGAATTCGGATGGTTCGAATTGAAGACTCGAGATCTCGACTCTCATTCTTTTGGGCGGTAACGACATCGCGGACCCGCGCGATTACGTTGTGTACTTCGCGCATTGCAGAGTTGACACGCTTTGTTCCCTCAAGCTGCCGATCCATCGCCGAGGAGATCCGACGAACGTTTTGAGCGTTGTGGATGGTACTCGACATAATAATCGTCAGGATTTCTCCGGCGAGCTCGGCGCGCTTCACGCCCTCGTTTACTGCTCGAACACCGCGCTCAACGACTTCAAGAGCACTGTCAGAACCTTCCCGGACCTCGCGGATGATCTTTGAGATTTCCCTAACCGCACCGGCTGTTCGTGAGGCGAGGTCTTTGATTTCGTCGGCGACGATCATGAAGCCTCGACCAGATTCCCCAGCGTGGGATGCAATGATCGATGCATTGAGTGAGAGAAGACGCGTCCGGTTCGAGATGTCGTCAATAAAGTCGAGGATATGTTCGATAGACTCGGCCTTTGCAGAGAGGAATCGAATCGAGTTTGCGGATTCATCGGAGTTAGAGCGGATCCGCTGAATTGCAGCCATCGAGGCTTTAAAAGCTTCAACGCCTCGCTCGGCATTCTCCGTGGCTTCACTGGCCATCTTCAGTGCCGCTTCGGTATTGTCTTCAACGTGGCGAATATTCTCGGAAATGTCCGCCATCGCTTCGAAGGTGGAGGTAGCTGTCTCTTGAAGTTTGTTTACCTCTCGGTCGACCTCGCCAAGAATCGTGACATTGCCCTCAAGGTGTCGACGGGTTTGGTCGACAGATTTGGAGAGCATCTGCATCGACCCGACAACCGTTTCAATCGATTTGCGGATCCCATTCATTGTCTCCGTACTGTCGACGACACCCTTGGTTGCTTCGGTAATCTGGGCCTGAACCGACGTGGAGCTCGCAATCATCACGTCGATACTTGAGATCGTCTGCCGGATGGCGTTGGACTGGTCGACGGCTTCTTCAGTGATCTTATTTGAGGACTCTTTGATGCGCGACGAGGCTAGACTCAAGCCCTCTGACGCCGTTCGCGCACTTGAGATTGCGGACATAAAACTGCGTCGAAGGGTGTTGAGCGCTTTGGCAAGACCACTCACATCGCTTGCGTCTTTGAGGTCGAGACCTTCGCTCAGATCCCCACCAGAGAGACGTTCGGCGTAGCTTTTGACAGCGCGGATCTGTTCTAGAAGTTGTCCGACAAGCCACCAAAAGAGCAGTGACGCTAAAAGAACACAGGGTAATAAGGATCTAAATACAACACCCAGACCCATGTCATGGTCTGCCGCGAGCGCGTCTTCGCTGTAGCCAGCTAAGAGTCGTGCCGGCAGGGTTCGGGTTGTGATGACTTGATCGGCCTGGGCTTCTGCACTCTCGTCGACTTGGCCTTCGGTCGTCTCCTCGATTGGACGTTCCACGGTCTCAAAGAGTAGGGAGACGCTCTGGAGTCGCTCCAAGCGGCTTCCGGACTCCGTCGCGGCATTGTAATCCGCCACTTTTGCTTGCCGGTCGTCGGGTGTCGCAAGCCCTAGGTCTTCAATCTGTTCAAATGACTTCACAGTCCAACCTAGAACTTGGCTGTTTTGATCCACGAGGAGGAGGTAGTCGAGTTTCGGATCTGCTTGAATCGCATCGGTGAGTGCTTGATTGAGTTCGGTCGTCTTTTGAGTGGCGAAGGCATTGGCGAGGGAAGAAGAGCCTTGGAGCATCCGTCCGATTAAGTCGGCCCGCTGGTTAAGAACGCCGAAGCCCCACTGTTCTACGATGCTGTGAGCCAAGCCCCATGCAATGCCACCACTCAAGGCGATGACGAGCACAAGACCGGCGAAGAGTCGAATACGTATACCCATAATGACTTTGCCCTCTCACTAAACGCGAGCAATTCAATCAACGACGACGCAACCTCTCGTGTTGCACTTGAATTTGTACCAAGGACTTGAGTTCAAGCCAAAGGTGAACCGTCGAACATTCACCGCAAATTAGCCCTCCGACAACGGTGGGAAAAGCCTCGCTGAGAGCATACATTACGAGAACGACGTTTGGCTCGAGGGAAGATAAAGATGACGAGACTTAATTCATTGATCTTATTAGGCCTTATAGGCTCCCTTTTGGCTTGCAGTCCCGCTGGGACAGAGATTGTATCTGTTCCCCAACGCTCAGGTGAACCCGAATCCTTTCTTCCACCTGGTACGATCGATTTAGACCTCTTTCCGAGTGGAATTCAGGTAACGGATGCAACGTCATCGAGTGCCTATGTGACCGTTCGTTGGACCAATACGGATTCAACAACTCTCACCCTATACCGTGCCGATGAAGACCTGACCTGGGCTTTGGTTGAAAGTGTCGTTTTGACACCTACATCTCATCAGAGAGTGACCCATATCTTTCGGGGGCTCATGCCTGACCACGCCTACACAGTCGTGGCGCACCAGAGCGATGCCATCTACGCGAGCCCGACCCGTTTCCGCACTGCTTTAGACGAAGACGTGGCCCGGATTGTCCGCTTTGGTGCTTCATCGTGTGTCGGAAGGACCCAGAAGCCTTGGCCGACGCTGAGTCGAGCGGCTCAGGAACGCTTCGACTTTTTCATCTTGGCTGGCGACATGGTTTATGCGGATAACAGCGCCACTGAAGAAAATTACCGCAACGTGTGGAATGCCTCGTTGAGTGAACTTGGCTACCGTGACCTCAGTGCTTCGACCAGTTTTGTCACAACGTGGGATGACCATGAGGTCGACAACAATTGGTCCTGGAGTGATCCTGAAGTCTCGCAGTGGGTTGCCCCCGCGCGTCGCGTGTATGAAGAGGTCCTCCCGTGGCGACACGGTCCATCCGCTACAAACTCAATCTGGCGCTCCATAAAGTGGGGACGCACGCTGGAACTCTTCGTGCTCGATTCTCGTGGCGAGCGGCGTGACGGCGACTATATCTCGCGCGAGCAACTCGAGTGGCTCAAGCGCGGCCTCTCAGAGAGTCAAGCGAGATTTAAAGTCATCGTAAACTCGGTACCAATCACAGATTTTGATAATTGGTTCGGGGAAGTCGAAGCCGACGATCGATGGCAGGGGTACCCTATTCAACGCGAAGACATTTTGTCTCATATTGACACAGAGGAAATTGAGGGCGTCTTTTGGGTCTCCGGCGATTTCCATTACACTCAGCTCGGACGTTTGGCTTTAGAAGAAGACGCTTTAGGGGGAAACCAATGGGAAGTTTTATCGGGACCAGCCGGAAGTAATATTAATCCTTTAGTAACCACCGGTCTTCTCCAAGCAAATGACCAATTTCCGATTATCCTCGAAACTTGGACTTACGTCGCTGTTGAGCTTAATCCGGTCACTGGAACCGCTAAACTGGAGTTTATTGACGGCGGCGGTCTCTTGATCGCAGAATACGAGCTCGACCTATAAATGAATGTAGGTTGGGTTGATTGCCTTGTTCAATTGAGAACGATCCCGCAAGGAGAACGATCTCGATTCAAGACAACATTGGTTAATAATCACGTCTCTGCGGTTGTCTCTGCCGGTTATGCACCGACTCGAGATCACGAGCCTGCCTTATTGGCCAACGAAACAGATAGTATAAAAATTTACCATGCCTGGGGCTTTCACCCCGAGGTGCGAGCTCTTTGGGACCACGACGCCTATCGCAAAATGATCCAATCTTTAAGGCCAAGTTTTATTGGTGAGGTAGGACTCGACAAACGATTTCTGGAAACCGTCGATTGGGAAACTCAAGAATCCAGGGCGATGCGTGCCATCGAACTCGCACGAGAATTCCGGTTGCCACTTCTTTGGCACTCAGTGCACGCCACCGAGCGGAGCCTTAAGCTGATCAGGGAAGCTGCGAGGGTTGGGGTGAAGGGGCTTTGGCACGGCTTTCATGGAAGCCGCGAGGTGGCTTCAACGCTCATCGGGCTTGGGTGGAAACTCGGCGTCGGTCCATCGTTACTTCGGGAAAAGAACGAACGGCTACGGGGGCTAATGAAGTCTCTACCGCTGGAGTCCATATTGCTTGAGAGTGACTGGCCGCAGCCGCATGGCCCTTACAGCCTAAAAATGGTCGGTCAGGCGCTGGCAACCCTGCGTGACCTAAGAGTTGGGGACCTTCAGGCGGCGCTTTGGAATAATTTTTTTGATCTCGTCGATAGAGCGTCCGTCAATCGTCTGACTTAGGGCTATCTGGCGGAAGCTGAGTCAAATCAGATTCGGCTCCGAGTCCTCTTCGTGAAATTTCCTCCAGGAAAACTCGCTCATTGAAGCTGAAGAGGCTTGAGGCGAGCGCGATACCAACGACCGTTGCCAGTGAAGTCAGACCCATGACGCCTCCCATGGTCTCGCCGATATTAAAGGCTTGGCAGATGATGAAAGCAACCGGTGCGAAACCAAGGGCTCCCATCATTGTTGTATAGCGTAACCGCCCTAATTTCCTGCGTTTTTGCCAATGGATAAGCTGGTCTCGTGTCATGCCTTGTCTTCCTACTCGCTCGTGCGCAACCTTTTAGAATCACGTCTCGCGGCCACTTCTAATTTTCTTTCCAGAAACTTTGAAGTATGAAAGTGCTGAAAGATTCGTTTGACGCCCTGCGGCAAAGTATGGCACGACTTAGTTTCGACGCGTTGCAGTAAAATTGCTGCCTCGCGATTGAGACGCTGGGAGACGTCAACGAAGTCGAGCCGTGGATGCTTGGAGAGGCACCTGGCTCAATCGAATGCGGGGAAACGGCATCCCCCACTTCTGCGAGACCCAGCGTTGAAACTTAACCTGACGGGGGACTCGCATGACCCACTTACGTCCTGAACGACATGGCCTCTACGATCCGGCCAATGAACACGACGCCTGCGGCGTTGGTTTTGTTGCCCATGTGAAAGGTGTTGCCAGTCATCAGACTGTCCTCGACGCGGCATCGATGCTGGAGTGCATGGATCACCGGGGAGCGTATGGCTGTGAAATGAATACCGGCGACGGCGCTGGGATGCTTACGGGTATGCCAGATCGATTTTTACGCCGGATCGCCAAAGAGTCGTTTGCGACTGAGCTTCCGGCGTTGGGCAGTTACTCGGTTGGAAATGTATTTTTACCTACCGATGAGGCTCTAGCGACCATCTGTCGAGATGCGTTCGCGAAACACTTGGCCGCGGCGGACTTGGGGCTGGTTGGATGGCGGGAAGTTCCCCACGATGCAAACCGTGCGAATTTGGGACCAACTGCGCTTCGGTCGATGCCTCGAATTGAGCAGATCTTTGTCAGTGCCGCTGAAGGCCAGGATGAACTCACCTTCGAACGAACTCTCTATATGGTACGTAAACGCGTATCAGAAGATCTCCGCGCTACGCATCATCTCTCGGGCGCTGAGTTTTATGTTTGTTCGCTGGCTCCGCGTCTCATCATCTATAAGGGAATGTTGGCTCCCTTCCAGGTGACTGCGTTCTATCCAGATCTGCGCGACGAGGACTACGAATCCCATCTTGCCATGGTTCACTCCCGCTTTTCGACCAATACGTTTCCATCTTGGGAACGTGCCCAGCCAAATCGAATGATGGCTCATAACGGTGAAATCAATACTCTTCGCGGCAATGTGAACTGGATGCATGCACGTGAAGGGGTTCTTGACAGTGATACCTTTGGAGAAAATCTACAGAGTCTATACCCCATCGTAGAACCTGACCTCAGCGATTCTGGGGCTTTCGACAATGTTATGGAATTTCTGGTGATGAACGGTCGTTCTCTGCCCGAAGCAGCGATGATGATGGTACCTGAAGCCTGGGAGAATCATTCGCATATGGCTCCAGGTAAGCGTGACTTCTATGAGTATCATTCTTGTTTGATGGAACCTTGGGACGGACCTGCCTCCATCACGTTCACCGATGGGCGCTCAATCGGTGCAATCTTAGATCGAAATGGTCTGCGGCCATCGCGTTATTATTTGACACACGACGACCGCGTGATCATGGCTTCAGAGGTGGGCACGGTTCCCGTTGAGCCCGATCTGGTGAAGGTCAAAGGTCGACTTGAACCAGGTAAGATGTTCTTGATCGATTTCGAAAAGGGAAAGCTCATTCCCGATGATGTCGTTAAACTGCAAATGGCGAGTGCTCGTCCGTATGGCGAATGGTTGGAGCAAGAGCGTATCGAGCTCAAGGAACTCCCAATGAGCCACACGCCGCATCGCTTTGAGCGTGCAACCTTGATCGAGCGTCTTCGCGCCTTCGGTTACACGACCGAAACCGTCGCGTTTATGTTGATTCCCCTGATTCAGAGCAAGCGAGACCCAATTGGCTCCATGGGTAATGACGCGGCGCTTGCTGTCCTATCTGACCGACCTCGAATGCTCTACGATTATTTCCGACAGCTTTTCGCTCAGGTTACAAACCCTCCAATCGATTCGATTCGTGAAGAAGCGATCATGTCGCTGGAGTGTACGATTGGCCCGGAAGGCAATCTCCTAGAGAGTAAGCCAGAGCACGCGCATCGGCTTCGCGTACCTCAACCGATTCTTACCAACGAGGAGATGTCGTGTCTGAAATACATAGACCACCGAGGTTGGCGCTCGAAGGTCGTCGATATCACGTGGCCGAGAAACGAAGGTAGAGCAGGACTCAAGGTTGCCCTTGAGCGCATTGCGCGCGAGGTAGAAGAAGCAATCGATGCTGGTTTCAGCATTGCGATTCTCTCGGATCGCGCAACCGGCCCGGACCGCGTTGCCGTTCCGTCTCTACTGGCATGTGCTTTGGTGCATCACCATCTCATTCGAGAGACGAAACGTACGCGTATCGGCTTGATCATAGAGTCGGGTGAGGCACGCGAGGTGCATCATCACTGTCTCCTGCTCGGCTACGGCGCAGATGCGATTAACCCTTACCTCGCTTTCGATGCTCTATGGCAGGCACAACTCGATAATATGCTCGATGGACATGACTTCGATAGTCGAACGAAGCTGTCGATTAACTATCGAAAAGCCGTGGCTAAGGGCATCTTGAAAGTCATGGGCAAGATGGGAATTTCAACCCTGCGTTCGTACAAAGGTGCGCAGATCTTCGAGGCGATTGGTCTCTCTCAGGAGGTCGTTGATCTCGCATTCGTAGGAACGGCCAGCCGTATCGAAGGGGTTGGGCTCGATGTCTTGGCTGAAGAAAGTTTGCGCCGACACGCCCTTGGCTACCCAACCCGAGATACGGGTGGGGCAGCAGTCCTCCATAATATGGGAGAGTTCCATTGGCGCTCGGGCGGCGAGCGACACATGTGGGATCCAACTGCCATTTCAGATATTCAACTCGCGGCACGCTCCAACGACGAGAGCGCGTATTGGCGATTTGCTGAGCATGTTGACCAGGAGTCCACCCGTAACTGCGCACTGCGCGGCCTTTTGGATTTTAAGTTCTTGTCGGAGCCGATTGCACTCGAAGAGGTAGAGCCTGCTTCAGAGATCGTGAAGCGTTTTTGCACCGGTGCGATGAGCTTTGGTTCTATCAGCGCTGAGAGTCATGAGAGCCTTGCGATTGCAATGAACCGTCTTGGCGGAAAATCAAATACCGGCGAAGGTGGTGAAGACTCAATTCGATACGTTCCGCTTCCGAATGGGGATAGCAAGCGTTCGGCAATTAAGCAGGTAGCTTCGGGCCGCTTTGGCGTAACAATATGGTACCTAGCGAATGCCGATGAAATTCAAATTAAAATCGCGCAGGGCGCCAAGCCTGGTGAAGGCGGTGAATTACCCGGACGCAAGGTCGACACAAATATCGCGCGTATTCGTCACTCAACGCCTGGTGTTGGTCTTATCAGTCCACCTCCCCATCACGATATTTATTCCATCGAAGATCTGAAGCAGCTCATTGAAGATCTGAAGAATGCGAATCCAGAGGCGCGGATCAGCGTCAAATTGGTTTCGGAGGTTGGTGTTGGAACGATTGCCGCCGGGGTCGCGAAGGCCTTTGCCGAGCATGTCGTTGTGTCAGGGGCGTCTGGCGGTACCGGTGCGTCGCCGTTGACGTCGATCAAGCACGCAGGACTTCCATGGGAACTCGGGGTCGCGGAAACCCATCAGACCTTGGTCCTCAATGATCTTCGCTCACGGGTTGTTCTTCAGACTGACGGTCAATTAAAGACGGGTAAGGACGTTGCGATTGCCGCGATTCTGGGAGCCGAGGAATTCGGTTTTGCCACAGCACCACTCGTTACACTTGGCTGTATTATGATGCGTAAATGTCATCTCAATACCTGCCCAGTCGGTATTGCGACCCAAGACCCCGAGCTTCGTAAAAAGTTTCGCGGGAAGCCAGAGTATGTCGTGAACTATCTCTTTATGGTTGCGGAACACGTTCGGCAAATTATGTCGAAGCTAGGCTTTCGCACCATCAACGAGATGATTGGCCGTGTCGACGTCTTAGAATCAAACCAAGCTCTCAATCACTGGAAGAGCGCCGGGCTTGACCTCTCACGCCTGCTAACACCAGCGCAAAAGCCGCATGACGATGTCGATGTCTACTGCACTAAGAAGCAGGCTTGGGATCTCGACAACGTCGCGGATCGCGACCTGATTGAACAGCTTCAAGAGTCGATAGAGCATTCTGAGCCAGCTCGGGTGAACGTGGAGCTTACCAACCTGAACCGTGCATTTGGCACAATGTTGAGTCACGAGATTGCGCGCCGGTGGGGTGAGCACCTCCTGCCTGAGGACACGATCCATATTCGCGCGTCCGGCTCAGCTGGTCAGAGCCTCGGTGCCTTTTTGGCAAAAGGTGTAAATATCGAGCTCGAAGGTGATGCGAATGATTACGTCGGTAAAGGCCTCTCAGGTGGCAAAATCATCGTATACCCACCACGAGAGAGCTCTTTCATTGCCGAGGACAATATCATCGCTGGTAATGTTTGCCTCTATGGCGCGACCAGTGGAATGGTCTTCATCCGCGGTAAAGTTGCAGAGCGGTTCTGTGTCCGAAACAGCGGCGCGGTCGCCGTCGTTGAAGGCGTGGGTGACCACGGCTGCGAATACATGACGGGTGGGCGAGCAGTTATTCTGGGGCCAACCGGTCGAAACTTTGCAGCGGGTATGTCCGGTGGTATCGCTTATGTATGGGACCCTCATGGCGACTTTAAATCGAAGTGCAATATGGGAATGGTCTTGCTAGAGCCAGTTGAAGATGATGACGACATCGCCGAGCTACTCGACTTTATTTCAATGCACTACAAGTACACAGGGTCGTCGGTAGCTCAGAAATTTCTTGAGAAATGGCCAGAGTTGCTCGACCAGATCGTGAAAGTGATGCCGGTCGACTACAAGCGTGTTCTTATGGAGCGTCAGCGTCACGACGAAGAGATCGAGGCACCGGTTCGTGGTGTTCCTGCAAGCGCATAGGGTGGAGATGAAGAATGGGTAAGCCTACTGGATTTAAAGAGTACCCCCGAAAGACGATTCCATACCGTGATGCCAAGCTGCGCATCGTGGATTATGACGAAATCTATACCACGCCGACGGAAAAGGAGCTCAAGACTCAGGGTGCACGTTGCATGGATTGCGGTGTTCCTTTTTGCCAATCAGGAAATGGTTGTCCAGTCGATAACCTGATCCCAGAGTGGAATGATCTCGTTTACCAGGGACGATGGTTAGAGGCAGTTGAGCGACTTCACAAGACGAATAACTTTCCTGAGTTTACGGGCAGAGTTTGTCCGGCTCCGTGCGAGGGTTCTTGTGTTCTTGGGATCACTCAGCCTGCCGTCACGATCAAGAATCTCGAAGTGAGCATCATCGATCGAGCGTTTCAGGAGGGTTGGATTAAGGCTAAACCGCCTATGAATCGCAGTGGAAAAAGGGTCGCCATTGTGGGGTCAGGCCCGGCGGGACTTGCTGCAGCGGATCAACTAAATCGCGCGGGTCATTTGGTGACCGTTTATGAACGGGCTGACCGCATCGGAGGTTTACTGATGTACGGGATCCCCAACATGAAACTTGGCAAGGACCTCGTCGATCGCAGAGTAGATCTGCTAAAGGCAGAGGGCATTAAGTTTGTGACAAACGCGGATGTTGGTCGAAATATCGATGCTAAGAAGCTCTACGATGAGTTCGATGCGTTGATTCTCGCAACCGGTGCTACGCGTCCGCGTGATCTGCCGGTAACTGGCCGTGATGCTGAAGGGATTCATTTTGCAATGGATTTCTTAACGCAAAACACCAAGAGTCTTCTTGATTCGAAACTTGAAGATGGTCAGTACATTTCGGCGAAAGATCGCGATGTGGTTGTGATCGGCGGTGGTGACACAGGGACCGATTGTATCGCGACGTCACTTCGCCATGGCTGTAAATCTCTCGTAAACTTCGAGCTGATGGATCGCCCACCCGAGGAGCGTGCTAAAGACAATCCATGGCCAAGCTGGCCACGCATTTATCGAGTGGACTATGGGCACGAAGAGTCAAAAGAGGTCTTTGGCGATGATCCACGTTCTTATAACGTGATGACGAAGTCATTCTTGAAGGATGATGCGGGTCGGGTTAGGGCCGTCGTTACTGTTGAAGTTGAATGGGCTAAAGACGAGTCCGGTCGGATGCAGCTAAAAGAATTGGAAGGAACCGAGAAAGAATGGAAAGCGGATCTCGTTATGCTGTCCATGGGCTTCTTGGGACCTGAGAGCTACTTGGGCGATCTACTCGACCTCTCAACCGATCCTCGCACCAATGTTGAAGCCAATACCTCGAATTATAAAACTTCAATCGAGGGCGTGTTTGCTGCCGGTGACTGTCGTCGTGGCCAATCCTTGGTGGTCTGGGCGATCAACGAAGGCCGCGGTGTCGCCAAGGCGGTGGATATCTTCTTGATGGGTTCAAGTGCGCTCACCGCACCAACTGCAGCATAAGTTGGTTTGACATCCCTGGCTGGCTTCTGTTTGGTGCGGCTCTCAACAAGCGAGGGCAGACATGGGCCAACTTCATCCACCGGTGATCATCGTTCACGGCTTTTTAAGCAGTCATCATATGATGCGCCCACTGAAATGGGCGCTTGAACGTCGAGGTCGCACCGTATTTCTTACACCACTCTCGCCTTTTTGCATTCAAGATGTCACCCGACTGGCTGGGCAGCTTGAAGAGCGTATCGATGAGGTAAGGCGCGAGACAGGCTCCGAGAGCGTTGACTTGGTCGGGATTAGTCAAGGCGGTGTCATCGGCCTGTGGTACCTCAACAATTTGTACAAGGGTGAGGGTGTGCGGAAATTCCTTGCCGCCGGTGCCCCCCTACAAGGGACTTGGGCTTCATTGGTCGGAATGCCATTTCTGGGTGCTGTATCGAAAGGCCTGCGTCAGTTAATCCCAACGGGCCAGTTCATCGAGGATCTTACTCGTCAGCTACCGCTGGGCGTAAAGGTCTACACCTTGGCCATTACGGGTGATCCGGTTGTGCCGGCTCAGCGTTCGCGCTTAGACGGTGCAGACAATCGAAGTATCAGTGTTTGGAATACACCGATCAAACACCAGTTTCTCATATTGAGTCCCAGTGTCTTGCGTGCGGTTGGTGATATCCTCGAAGAATCTCTCAGTTAGGAGAGACCATCAACGGTCCAACTATCGTCCTCATGGCCGACGATATCGCCATTACGAAGCTTGCGCTTCCGCCGTGTCTCAACCTCACCATTTACACTGATATAGCCGCCCTGAATTAAGACTTTGGCTTCACCGCCACTGCCGACGAGATTTTGGTGCTTTAAGAATTGGTCGAGTTGGATACTCGGCTCTTCGCTCATGATGAGCCTCCCT
>JAYYQC010000092.1:0-19619 GCA_036128675.1 Myxococcota bacterium
ACCGTCATAACGACCACCGCCTAAGATAGCATCCTGTGCGCCAAGCTGAGAGGTTGTGAACTCAAAGATGGTTCCGGTGTAGTAGTCGAGCCCTCGAACCAAGCGAGAATCACGATCAAACTCCACGCCCAGCTTAGTTAAGCCGTCGTGTACCGCGGTGAAATGCGCCCGCGCGTCATCACTGAGACTATCGATGATATCGGGAGCATCGACGCATACCTCGCGGTCAGCCGGACGCTTACTATCAAGAATGCGCAGCGGGTTAACATCAATCAGGTCCTTGGCTTCATCGCTCAACGATGCCTCACGGGCTCGAAAGAACGCCACCAGCGCGGAGCGGTAGGCTTCTCGGGATTCATGGTCACCAAGGGAATTCAAGCGTAAGCGTGTTTCATGAAGCCCCAAGCTCGTTAGGAGCTCTTTGAGCATCAAAAGCATCTCAATCTCAGACTCAGGCGTTGAAACACCGAAGAACTCTGCACCGATCTGATAGAACTGACGATAGCGGCCCTTCTGCGGGCGCTCTGCTCTGAACATCGGACCGAAATACCACCAGCGCTGTATTGGCTGCGACTGTGCAAAACCATGCTCAACAAAGGCCCGTACCGCACTCGCGGTGCCTTCAGGGCGCAAGGTCATTGCACGGCCACCCCGGTCCTCAAATGAGTACATCTCTTTCGATACGATATCGGTTGTATCGCCCAGGCCCCGATGAAAGAGCGCAGTCGGTTCACAGATCGGAGACTGAAGACGCCGATAGCCATAACCTTCCAACGCCGCTTGGCCTTTCTCGAGGATGAGCCGCCAGACATCCGAATCTAGAAAAGAGTCTTTATGACCGGGAAGAACATCGTTCATTCCCTTAATGGCCTTCAGCTTATCCGCTTTACTCATGTCGAATCCTTTGAACCAAAACGCCGCTTCGGATTACCACGTCGCCCGGTACCACGGCCACTTGGCTGTGGCCTTTTTTGAGACCGATTGCTCTCGGTCTTGGGTCGATTTACCTTAGGTGCCTTGAGCGTCGAGGTGAGCCCTTTGGGAAAAGCAACCTTAAAGACATCCTCATAAGTCTCGGCAAAGACAAACTCGAGCTTTTCTCGAACCATCGTCGGAATTTCTTCCACGTCCGCCTTGTTTGCTGCGGGCAGGACGACGGTCTTCACGCCCATCGCTCGGGCCGCAACGACCTTCTCTCGAATTCCACCGACCGGCAGAACTTCCCCACCAAGCGTAATCTCCCCGGTCATCGCAAGCCGTGGCGCAATCGGCGTGTTGGAGAGTAGCGAGATGAGAGCGGTCGTGATCGTGATTCCGGCCGACGGACCATCTTTGGGTACCGCCCCCGCAGGAAAGTGCAGATGAATGTCGTACTTCTGCAAAGCATCGTAATCGAAGTTGTACCGCTCCGCATTACGCTTCACATGCGACAATGCGATGCTGGTCGACTCAGTCATGACATCGCCAAGCTTACCGGTGACCTTCAGCTGTCCCTTACCGCGCATCTTCGCTGCCTCGATAAAAAGGACCGCCCCACCGACCGAGGTCCAAGCGAGGCCCATCGCCACCCCTGGGACCCGAGACTTGCGCAGGCGGTCATCGTGCATCCGTGGTGGGCCAAGGTACTTTTCGAGGTCGTCACGGCTCACCGCCGGCTTGAAGGACCGCTTGGCGACAACTTCGGTTGCACGCTTACGGCAGAGCTTACCTACCATCCGATTAAGCTCGCGAACGCCGGCTTCGGACGTATACTCATCGATCACCCGACGCATCGTCGTCGCCGAGACACTCATCTGTTTCTTTTTAAGACCGTTCAGCGTCCGTTGTCGGTCGAAAAGATAACGACGCGCAATCTCGATTTTTTCCTCTGGGATATAACCAGGTAAATCGATGACTTCGAGTCGGTCAAGAAGCGGACCTGGAATTTGCGACTTCACGTTTGCAGTCGCGATAAACATCACGTTGCTCAGGTCAAAGGTTAAGTCGAGATAGTGGTCCATGAATGTTGTATTCTGAGACGGGTCCAGCACCTCGAGCATCGCGCTCGACGGATCGCCTCGCCAGTCCGAGCCCATCTTGTCGAGCTCATCGAGCATAATTACCGGATTCTTAGTTTTCACGTGACGTAAGGCCTGTAGAATGCGTCCAGGCATGGCACCGATATAGGTTCGACGGTGACCTTTAATCTCTGCCTCATCGCGCATCCCACCAACCGAGAAACGGTAAAACTCGCGGTTGAGTGCCCGAGCGATCGACTGTCCCAGGCTCGTTTTTCCTACCCCCGGTGGACCGGCGAAACAGAGCAAGCTGCCGCGGTTTTCTGGATTAAGTTTACGAACAGACAAGTACTCCAGGATGCGTTCCTTGACCTCGGCGAGGCCATAATGGTCTTCCTCAAGAATGGCACTCGCCCTCTCAATATCGACATCCTCAGGGCTCATTTTCTCCCAAGGTAAGCTGGCGATCCATTCGAGGTAGGTTCGAACAACATTGTGCTCCGGTGAATCAGAAGGCAGGAGCTGCAAACGCTTCATTTCGTCATCGGCACGCGCCCTGGCCTCTTCTGGCAACCCAGCTTCATCGAGCTGCTTCCCAAGCTGCTCGACCGCAAGGGTAGTTGGGTCCTTTTCTTCGCCAAGCTCAACGCGAATGGCCCGTAGCTGTTCACGCAGTAAATATTCGCGCTGATGGTTTTCAACCTTCTCGCGGATCTCTTGACTGATACGGTTTCCAACTGTCAACATATCTAGTTCGCGAATTGCGACCTCAAGCGCAAGTCGCATACGCTTGCTGAGATCCAGCTCGTTTAGGAACTCCAAACGCTCATCGTAATCGCGTGAGAGATGTTGAGCTACAAAGTCCGCTAAGATGCCTGGGTTCTCTAAAGAGAGCGCAGTTATTTTTAGCTCTTCTGGGACATTCGGGTGTGCTTCAAAAAAGGACTCAAGAGTCATCCGGACCTGACGAAAGGTCGCCTCAAATGCCTCTTGGTCTTGTACGATCTCAGTTGGATAGACAACGCGAACCGTAGGTGTAACGCCTTTGGTAACAAGCTCAACTGGGCTTGCGCGTCGCAATAAATGAATCAGAGCTGAAATCCGGTTGTCTGGGAGCTTCAAAACCTTAAGCAGACGACACACAACACCGACTTGATGAATGTCGCCCAGATAATCGGCTCGGCTATTTTTGGGATCATCACTCAAGGTCGCATCGTCTATCAACTGCGATGCATCAAAGATCTGACCATCGCTTTCAATCTCAATCTCGATTTGGCGAACAAACTCGACCGCTTGGTCAGTATCGTACTCGCTGAGTTCACGCCCGACCGCGAGGTCACCGGCACCTTTATTGAGTGTTCCAAGCTCGGTCTCTTCCTCAGAGATCTCCGCGTCGGTCCTGCGATTAAGCATGACGAAGAATCCGGCGGTGGCCTTCGCGGCTTGGATGATATCTTGCCTCTCCCCGGCTTCGAGAATGATGGGAACAATCGGCCCCGGAAACGGCACCAACTGTCCCTGCACCAAGGCAGGTAAAAGTGTGGGTGGCTCATCCAAGAGACGAACCATCGCGCCACTGCTGGCCTCAGGGTCCCCATCTTCTTCAGAGGTTGAATCGACGATAATTTCTTCTACTTGCTCGTCACTCACGATGTTGTGACTCCTCTAGCCTTCGCTTTCGCGGGCATTCTTCTCGCTACGCGCCAACACTACTCGGTTTCGACCACGCTCTTTGGCCTCCAAGAGTGCCTCATCAGCATGTACACGAACCATTTCCCAACAATCAAATCCCTTTTGCGTCGCGTCGGCTACCCCAAGCGACGCGGTCACTTCAATCCTCACACCTTGGTATATCACCTCGGCGGCTTCAATATCGGCGCGAATGCGCTCAGCGACAACCCCCGCATCTTCAACCGAGGTCCTTGGGAGGAAACAAGCAAGCTCTTCTCCGCCATACCGTGCGGCGACATCGAAGCCTCGCATATTGGTAGCAACGGCCTCAGCCGCGACCTTTAGGGCCATATCGCCAGCCTGATGGCCAAACCGGTCGTTCAACCGCTTAAAGCGATCCAGGTCGATCATGATCACGGAAAAAGTTGATTTATATCGACGGTATCGCTCCCACTCTTCGGCCGCCCGCTGGTCGAGATACCGACGTATATAGAGTCCGGTTAGTCCATCAACTGTCGCCAACGCGTAGAGTTTTGTGTTGTTGAGGGCAACGGCTACCTGATCCACCGCGATGGGAAAGACTCGGAAGAAGTCAGTTCCAATGCGTTGCTCCGCCGGCAGAGTAATCCAGATGGCTCCAAGGCAGGCATCTCCGGCGACGAGTGGAAGACCAATGACCCGCGCCGTCTTTCCATCGTACTCGCGTTCACCGTCGTAAATTTCTGAGCTGCCTACCGACCACTCGCCATCGGAAAACTCAAGGACCGACCCAGCGACGGTCTCCTCGAGTGCCAAGAGCTGAGAAGTACGCCCTGAGCGGTCAGCCGGGTAGGTATGAACCTCGAGTAACCCATCGAATTCCTCCGACACCAGCCCAATTTCTAAGACACTATCGCTCATTTCATCCGAGAGTTGGCGAAGCGCCTCGGGGAGATTCTTTAGGAGTCGCTCTTCATCGATGCATGAAGCGAGGAGCTTCCCGCTCTCGTTGATATGACTCAGGTCCCTAACTCGCTTGGTCAGGGCATGAGAAAGTAAAATCGAGCGGCGAAAGAGCATGCTGGTGAAGAGCCCAGTTGCACCGAGAAGGACCATCAAGCCGTCGCCCGAGGACCGATAGGCCAAAACCATTGCGAGCGAGAGTGGAATCAACGATAGCTCTGCAGTCACCGCGCGCGATACAATCGGACGAATCTGTCGGCCATCCGACGACTCCAAGGCTTGCCGGCTACCAACCAGCGCGTAATGCACGAGGAGGAAAGTGACCGAGAATGTAGGTAGCAGCCACCACAGCTCGGTGTCGGTTGCCGACATCAGCCGTGCCTCAGAAAATCCGATGGTCAGTAACATCAAGGCGAGGGCTGGCAAGCCGCTCTTGTAAAGGACGTAAACGACGTTCGCCCGCGCAAGCATCGGCTCACGGTCACCTCGCAAGACTCTCGCCGATGCGTCGATGCTCAGCACAAAAAGAACCATGAGCGTTGCGATTGCTCCACCAGAGATGAAGACAGCCGTGATGTAAAACGCACTATCGATCGCAATACGTGAAGAGCTGTGGACATTGAACGCGAGTAGGCGCGCAACAACCGCCAAGAGCCCAAGCCAGACAATGGTCAAATCGAGTTGAGGGGTCTGTAGCCACGATGGACCATAGGCCAGGAGCCCCAAGACCAGAGCCCAGCCTGCAAGTGCAAGCGCCGTGGCTGTACCAAGGCCAAGACTCTGACCTCGTCTCTGGGGCATATCGTGCATCCTTTAGAGGTCTCCGCCAGAGCCAATCGTGAGTATAAAAAGCTCTGGGTCGGTCGATTGCTGTTTGAAGCCGATGCGCTCAAGATACGCCCGGTGTTCACTTTGAGATGAGCGCGCAGTCAGTCGACGGATACCCGAGCGAATAAATCGTTCGGTGATTCTTTCGTAGAGAAACTCGGCAGTCTTAAAGTCGCGGTATGAAGGGGTTACATAATCCAAATAGATCTCTCGTTCTTCTTCGGAAATTTGCCGGTGCACAAAGAGACCAGAGGGGACCATATCTCGATAGACGAACTCACAACAGGCATCGGCGGGAAAGCTGGAAGCGCTCGTACTCAAATGCGGAAAGTACTTCGTCATGTCAGCGTTAAAATGGTGCATGAAGCGAGCCACAAATGGGTGCCCAGAGTCAAAGGGTACCAGCTCAAAAGCTTCTCGGCCTTTTCGCTGCCATTGGCTCAAGCTCCAAATATTTACGACCGCGATAAATCCATTCACCAAAGCGACCGGCCACGCCTCGACGAGAACGCCGTAGACAGTAAATACCGACGCGCCCAAGAGGTTAAGCTGCCTAAGCCTCCGTAGATTCTGCAACGTGATGGACCACGCGACCAAGATGCTTCCGATGTAGCCGATCCACTCGTATAGTTCTGTCATGCTATCAACACCTTTCTAGCGCTTGCGTAGATGATTCTGCTTCGCTACCCAGTCAACTGAACGTCGAATCTATGGAGTCATCGCAATGCAGGGCCCTCTACAGGCTTCTCTTCCCAGAAAGATTCACGCCCAGGGTTTCTCGAGGAGTAGCCTCGCGCGGAGTCTTTCGTTGTGCGCGTTCGTTGTCTCGTCGATGCTTTCAACGTCTGGCTGCGCAACAGCGGACCTGATTGAAGCCCCCCGTCGCTCTACTTCACTGGAAGAAGTGCTCGCTGACGAGCAAAAGGACGGAGCATGCTTCAAGTTTGAGGCCCAGATATCGGCGGCGCATGACACGCAGCGGCCGATTTGGCAAGAGACCATTGCGAATCACCTCAAGCGATGCGGCGGTGAATTAACCCTCCACTACCTCCGCACCCTCGTTCGCGAGCCAACCGTCCCAGCCAACGACAACGCACGCGATAATCTCAAAGAATTTTTCTTGGAGTTTGCAACCCGGCAGAATCTTAGCTTCACCGAAATCGGGCAGGATGATCTCTGGCTTCTCGAGCGGGGTTCTGGACCAGAGTTTATCGATTTCGTTGCGATGTTGGATGTTCAACCTAGTCCTCGCGAAATGCCGATTAACCTTCGCACAACAGTGCCGGCCTTTGACCTGAGCATCGAGTTAGACCGCGTGTATGGCCGAGGGGTCGAAGACAACAAAGCTGCCATCGCCGCAGTTTTGACCCTTTTTCATGCGATGCGTTCAATTCCAGACAGCGCAACGAAGCGCATTCGGCTGATTATCCCGACAAAGGCTAAATCGGATCTCTCCGCAATACGCGCTTGGAGCCGCTCCCATCCGAGAGCACCGGCACTCTTTATGCTGAACAGTCGCTTCCCAGTGACCTCCCGAGTATTTGGAGCCGGCGACCTATTGCTCACGCTACCTCGCGAAGTCACGAACCGTTTCTCCTCAAGTCCATGGCGCCTTGAGACACTCGGTGGTGGAAATTCAGCGACATCGACTCCCGCCGAGGCGCTCATGATCCTCAAGTTTAGAGGCAACGACCCTTCGGCTTTCGACGCTGAGTTACAGGCCTTGGGAGAGATCGCGGAAGAAAAGCTTCGAGAATTTCCCCAGGGTCTCTCACTTGATATTCGAGCCTTGGAAGAGGGTAATCGCGCATGGGTCATGATTCGCGGCCAATCGAGAAACTTTGCGGAAGCTTCAACGTTACCCAATCCACTCACCTATTTGGGCGCGCTCGTTGAAGATGTGGATACGGTTATCGATCACGGCAGAGCCGCACTCGACCTACTTCGATGGCTTCCAAGTCAAGGCATTGAATCGGCCCTGAGCCCAGTGATGTTGCGGCTTAACCAAGAGGAGGCTGTGCTCAGAATCCGGCAGCTCCACCTCCCATCTAGGACCAGTATCGAGGCCGATGCTGAAGCGACGCTCTTCCTTAAAGCGGTTCAAGATACCCTTTGGCGTACCGCACGCTGGAAAGCCAAGCCGAACTTTGAAGCGGGTTACGAAGTACCGGTCGAAACACGGGCCCTGCGAGCTGCACGCCAAATCTTCAGTAAATTCTTCGGTCAGACATCGCTTCCAGATTCAACCGACCGCGACGGAACTTTTGCTCGGACGCTACCCGGGGCCATTGGTTTCGGACCACTCCTGCCAGATGCGAAACGCACCAGCTCAACCTATACGGAATCCATCTCTCGCCAAGTAACTGACCGCTGGGCAGAGATGCTTTTCGAGCTCGTAGTGGAAATCTCGGCGACCGATGGCACTCAGTTAAGCGAATAAGGGGTCGCGAGCGTAAAAGGTGCAATTTTCGCCTCAAAGCTCTCGCCATCTTCGCGAACCATCTCGTAGCTGCCATGCATACTGCCCACCGCAGTGGAGAGCGGACACGCGCTTTGGTAAGCAAAGGATTCTCCAGGCATCAAGAGAGGCTGAGAGCCAACGACTCCCTCTCCCCTCACTTCTTTTACACCGCCGTTTCCATCGGTGATCACCCAGTGTCTTGAGACCAGCCTCACGGGGACTTTGCTCTCATTGGCGATCTGAACTTGATAGGCGAAGAACCAGAAATCCCGGTCGGGATCAGAGCGCTCTGAGATGTAGAACGACTCGACTTCAACACGGATTCCGTCGGTAACAGCAATGGACATAGCCGAATTTGACCCAATTCCGCATCTAAACGCAATAAAGGGATGTGCACCGAGAGGCCGCCGGTTCGGGGGAGGGATCTGTGAATAGAAGACCCCTCGGTACACATCGACGGGAATACTGACCTGGGGGGGGTCAGAACCCGCAAATGTCTCGACTTATGCTTGGTCGATTGTCTTAAGCTGCTTTGACAGGTCATTTACCTTACGGGTCAAAGACTTAACCTTCTTCTCAACCTTAGCGAGATCTTCGCTACTGGCGATCTGAAGTGAGCCTAGAACGCCCTTTACGGAGTCTTCTACGCGACGCTCGACTTCGCCACGGTAGTCGCTGAGCGCTACCACGGTCTTTGAAGAGCTCACTTGCTCCCAAAGTTCATTGGCCTTGAGGCGTCCTACAGCTTCTTCAAGCGCATCAAGGACTTCCTGGCGGCTCATACCGCGCTCTTCGATCAGCTCACGCACAGTGTTCACGAGACCTGCTTCGGAGTCGATAAGACCACGCGCACGCTTTTGAAGGTTTGAAATGAGCTCTTCGGCTCGATTTTTTGCAGTTGCTAGTTCCATGATGTTCTCCTGCGTTATCTCCACCCCTGGATTGTTTTTAGTGTCAGAACGGCATCTTAGAGGTTTGCCGCCCTGCGTCATAGCTCAATCTAACACGGCGCGTTATTTCGTCAACTCCTATTTGGCTCACAAATTACGCATTGCGTTATTTTTTGATCGCAGGAAGTACGACCCGAGGCGTTGAGTTGCGGGAACCCATTTGGCAATATCCCCCAAATCACGCGCTTAAAGCAGAGAGAGGAAAGAGATAATGGCAACCATCAAAGAAGAGGTGACTCTCAAATTTATCACCACCAAGGACGGCGATATGGAAGAAAAAAACTTCGCCGCAGGTGAATCGATCGAGATCATGGAAACCTGGGAAGGGCATTATCTCATCAAGGATGACGATGGCCATCTCTTCAATGTCCAAAAAAGTTTCGTCGAAGCCTAACCAAGACGCTCCCACGACATTGATGGTGTAAAGTTTATCGTGCTAGCAAGCCCGGCATGACAAAGAAGACACCGCACGACCTCCGTACTTCGTTTCTCGACTTTTTTGCCAACCGTGGGCACCAGAAGGTCAAGAGCTCCCCGCTGATCCCAAACAGTGACTCCACCCTGATGTTCGTCAACGCGGGCATGGTCCAGTTCACTGACCTTTTTGTCGGTCTCGAAAAGCGAGACTACACCCGCGCCACAACCTCTCAGAAATGCATGCGCGTTTCCGGAAAACACAACGACCTCGAATCCGTTGGTCGAACCACCCGCCATCATACGTTCTTCGAAATGCTGGGTAACTTTTCGTTCGGCGACTATTTCAAAGAGGATGCGATCGACTTTGCTTGGACCTATCTCACAAAAGAGATTGGACTTCCCCCCGAGCGGCTATGGGTCACTGTATTCGGCGGCGGCGATGGCCTCGATGCCGACCACGAGGCGCGCCAAATCTGGAAAAAGGTCTCGGGACTCGGTGACGACCGGATCTTGGATATGGGCGCGAAAGATAATTTCTGGTCCATGGGTGATACCGGACCGTGTGGTCCTTGTACCGAAATCCACTTCGATACCAACCCGTCAAAGTCAGCAACGCACGACGATTTCGAGAACGGTCGAATCGTGGAGATCTGGAATAATGTCTTCATGCAATTCGACCGCAAAGCCGACGGATCGTTGACAAATCTTCCCAAGCCCTCCGTCGATACGGGTATGGGTCTTGAGCGACTCATTACTGTCGTCGATGGCGCAAATTCGAATTACCACACTGCGAGCTTTTCACCTCTCTTAGAGCTTGCATCCGAAATCGCCCAGAAGAAGTACCAGTTCTCAGATATTGAAGATGATGTCTCAATGCGGGTCATTGCAGACCATGCTCGAGCAACTGCGTTCCTCGCCGCGGACGGGGTACAGCCCAGCAACGAAGGGCGGGGCTATGTCATGCGTCGAATCATGCGCCGTGCAATCCGACATGGGCATCGACTCGGCATTACCGACCTCTTCTTTCACAAGATGTGCAATCAAGTCGCAGACATGATGCAAGACGCTTACCCCGAACTCGAAGAAGCTCGGGCGCTGACAACAAAAGTTGCTGAAATTGAAGAAACCGCGTTCCGTCGAACGCTGGGTTCGGGTCTGAAGATTCTCGGTGATGAGCTCTCCAAGCTTGATGAGAACACAAAAGAGCTGCCCGGAAATCTCGTCTTTAAGCTCTACGATACCTACGGTTTCCCAAAAGACCTCACCGAAATCATCGCCTCTGAAAAAGGTCTAGGCATTGATGAGGATGGCTTCACTGAAGCCATGAAGGAGCAGCAGGAAAGAAGCCGCGGTGCTGCAGGTAACGACGAGGTCAAAACATCAATCTACAAAGACCTCAATCAACGCGACGGCATCACCGAGTTTGTTGGTTATCAGGATGAGACGACGTTACTTGAGTCCCTACCAGAGTCATGGCGAACCATGCCACAAGCCGGCGATAACTACCTGGTCACAAAGACCTCTATTCGCTCGCTCTTACACGAACACGCAGAAGTATCACACGGAGAAGCCGGCCAAACGCTCGAGCTTATCCTAAGCCCAACTCCATTCTATGGAGAGTCGGGCGGCCAGATTGGTGATGAAGGCGCACTCTTCAACGCTGAAGGTGTACTTCTAGGTAAAGTGACCACAACTCAGAAACCAGTCGACGGCCTCCACGTCTCAACGGTAGAACTCACAGAGTCGCTCAAAGCCGGTGATGAAGTCTACGCGGGATACCTTCCTAGTATGCGAAGAGAAATTCGCTCGCATCACTCTGCGACACACCTCTTGCACGACGCACTTAAGAATGTGCTTGGCAACCATGTCCAGCAAGCAGGTTCGATGGTGACCCATGACCGACTTCGATTTGACTATTCCCACTTTGAAGCACCAACAAACGAGCACCTAGACAACGTTGAATCAGAAGTGAATGCAATCATTGCAGATGCTCACGACGTCGTTACCGAGGTACTTCCCTTTGACGAAGCCAAAGCCAAAGGGGCGGTTGCTCTTTTCGGTGAAAAGTATGGTGATAAAGTTCGTGTCGTCTCGATGGGGCCTTCGATCGAATTCTGTGGTGGTACGCACGCTCGTAATACAGGCGATATCGAACTCTGTTTGATCTCTCGCGATGAAGCTATTGCATCCGGTGTGCGCCGTATTGAAGCGGAAGTCGGCAGGGCTGCTCAAGAGAGAACCAAGGAGTCCCTGAAAGTTCTAACCGAGATCTCAAGACTGATCGCCTCACCTCTCACTGAGCCGCTCACTTCCGACCTCGAGCTACCGCAGATTGCTGGTGTGATCCGAACCCTAGAGCAGTTCAACGAATCAAACGCAAAAGTGAAGGAGCTCGGCGGTGACTCGGATGCGACGGTCTACCGGGTGACGTTGCCAGAATCGTCCGACACGTTTGAGTATGCTCAAGCCAAAGCAATTAACCGTGAAATCCAAGCGCTCAATCTACTTCTCAATGGCAAAGTGTCAGATGAAGTACTCGAGTCACTTGAGGCAACATCTGCGCCGCGCGTCCTTGCCCAGATGCTAGGCGCATCGCGCGAGCGACAAAAATGGCTTCAGTCCAAAGCAAAAGAAGCAATGGGCTCATCAGCGAAGAGCTTTGTCGAAAACGCCGAAGAGCTAAACGGCATTAAAACCGTCCTTCAGGTCTTACCCAATGTCGGCGGGAAGGACCTCCGTGACCTCGCTGAAAAGGTGAAAGACCACCTCGGAAGCGGTGCGATGTGCCTGATTGGCCACGACGATGAAAAAGTCAGCTTTATCATCGCAGTCACAAAGGACCGCTCTAAGGGACTTCAAGCCGGTAAACTCGTCCGGGAAATCGCGCCTCTCTTCAACGGCAAGGGCGGTGGAAAGCCGGAGATGGCCCAAGGTGGCGGCACGAACGTCGCGGCGATCCCCGAAGCTCTTGACCGAATTCGTGAGTTAATCTCCGATTCCTGATATACTCCGGCTCAATGGAGCCAGCTACCAGAGTCTTCTGCAAACTGCGCGTTCTGCTTCTTATCGACGGAACGCTCGACCGATTTGGTGCTTGGGTCACCAATCTGTCAGAGACTGGATTTTTTGCGGAGACCCCCGCCCGCGCTCCAACCGGAACGGGTATCAGGTTCTCTCTCTATCTCTCCGACGACCAACCACCCCTTCCAGGACATGCAACGCTCGTTTGGGTCCAAGACGGGGATGCTCAGAATCCCGAGGGTATCGGCGTCAAATTTGATCCGCTTCCCCCACATGATCGGCAACGGCTTCTCCAATTTCTTCAAGGACAATTTCAGGCGGCTCCCGAACAACCTGTGGGCTCTACAAATCCGGCCTTCAGGCAGCAGGTCGAGGCCGAGGCTGTATCTGCACTGATCGCGGAGCTTAGTCAGCCAGTCGTCGAGGTTGAGCCAAAACATCCGACCGATGATGAGCTCGCTCAACCAGAACCACACCCCATCGAAGCAGATACCTCCGCCCCCGAGGCAGACGAAGATCTGCCCCCGGCTCCGGATGAAACGCCACTTCCAACCGACGATGAGAATCAGGTTGAATTAGACACAGAGTCAGAAGAAGAGACGGATGAGGACGAACCGACCGAGTCGGTGCCACCATGGCCTTTTCGCGCGGGGCCACTTCAGAACGGGCTCAAAGATCTCATCGTCATTCAATCGACGCTTAACCAAACGACTGTCGCTCAGTTGAGCGTTGGCGATGCAGCTGAGCTTATTCAACTGCACTCAACCGAGGTGAAAGACCTCTTCGTCAATGCCTATTGGCGCACGCTTGGCCTTGAAGGCCGAGCCCTGGCACTCAATGCGATTCTACCCGAGGAACTACTGCCCGCAACGGCCGATCCAATCGAAGACCTCAACGAGTGGATGGAGACAGCTGAGGGGTGGGCAACACTGATTTACGAATCATGTGCCAGTCCTTCGGGGATCCTTATTCTCGGAAGCTCACCTTCGTTCGGAACGCTCTTCGAGTCACTCAACCCCGCATTCGAATCGGCAGATCTTCCTGTTCCCGTTATGATATCCACCGGCCCGAGCCTAGCGCAGGGCCTTGAAAAACTTGAACAAGCCAATGCTCCCATTTTGACGTTGGAAGCCTGTGGTGAAGATCTCTGGGCAAGCCTTATCCGCGAAGACGGTAGTGTGTCGACCTGGTCCATTCCCGCTGCATCACAACGCAGTGCGCAAGACACCCTACGCGAAGCGATTCTCTATTGCGGTCGTCTACCACGTACCCTAATTGCTCCAAGTCCGCTGGCTAACCTGATCCCAGCCGACATTCCCATCCAAGCCGTACCTTATGCCCCCGATCAATACCTGGAATTGACTCAAATTGGCGCACTACGCCTAGCACTTGGTGCCGCATCCGACTAAACTCTCGCCACCTTCATGATGAGGAGATCTGAACGATGAATCAGCCTAAGCGACGAATCGACCGAGTTGAAGCCTTTGCGTCCGCCGTCGATGCTTTTGAGCCCGAACGCCTTACCAGCGAAGCTGACCTCTTCCGCTCATTCGCACGCGCGCTCTCACGCGCCTTCGACGGACGTTACTTGGCGAAGCACCCAGCGGAGGAGCTTATTCCAACGCTCGAGTCGCTCATGGAAGCGGCTCTTTACCGACAAGAGGGCGATATTATGGTCGATATCCGTCCTCACCCATCCGATCAGTCGCGCGCGATACTGATGTCCTGTGTCGACGACCGCCCCTTCATTGTCAGCAGTATTCTCCACGCGATCCATCGCTCGGGCGCAGTCGTGACGAGAAACTTTAACGCGATTGCACTGACGCGTCGCGACACGACCGGTCGTATTACCGACGTCTCTTTGACCGGTGGTCAGGCGGAGTCCTTTACCTGGCTTGAGTTTAATACGGGTTCGATGACGCAAAGCCTTGATGAGCTGAGAACCTACGCCACAGATTTACTCTCATCATGCGGCATCGTGACTTCGGATTATGAGAAGCTTCGCATCGCACTTGAAACCGCCGCCGATTACCACGAAGCCATCGAAGATCGTAGCAATCAGGACGTCGCCAGCTTTATCCGCTGGTTGCTCGAGGATCACTTTCTGCTCATCGGGCTGCGCCACGTTGATGCCAATGGTACCGAACGACAAGCCCTCGGCTCGGCCAGGCTGGAGAACTCTCTCCAGATGCTAAAGGGCAATGGTAACCAAGAAGAACTTCGCCTCAATATTAACCCACATATCTCTCTACGAAAGACGGGCAAGAGTTCGTGGTTGTATCGACGAGGCCAGGTAGACTTTCTCACTTTAAAACTCCCGGGTGATACCGGCGAGGAATTCTTAGAGATTGAAGGACTCTTTACTTACCACGGACTTCGCGCTCTGAACGTGACGATTCCTTGCCTCGACCGGCTCGCGGAAGAACTCTTCAAAAAATACGAAGTGAGCGAGGGAACCCACCGGTATCGCAGCATCCGTAATGCCTATAACTCCCTACCAATCGAATACCTCTTCGAGCTTCCTCTAAATGACCTTCAGCAAGTTATCGAACAGATGGTTGAAGGTGAGAAATCTGGCCAAGTCGAAGTTCACGCGACACCAACCGATGAAGAGGCCTTTATCTTCGTCGTCCTACCCAAGAATTACTATTCGGAGGACTTGCGACATGACGTTCAGAAACTTCTTCGAGAACGCTTAACTCCGAGCGGCATAGACTCCGGTACCTTCGCATCCGATAGCGATACAATGGGCTTCCATTTCTTCCTTACCGGGCTCAAGGCGGCTGCAGAGCTCGATTGGGATACTCTGCTGGACGAAGTCAAACAACTTGCCCAGCCTTGGAGCGAACGACTCGTTCAAGCAATTCATGAAAAGTTCGAAGCGAGCGATGCCGCGGCGATTGAGCGCAAATACCGAGATGCATTTCCAAGTCGATACCGAGGCGAGACATCGGTAGCGCGGGCTATTCAGGACATACAACTCCTAGAGAGCCTCGCACCGGATGCACCATTTACCGCCGAACTTTACCGAGAGGGCGACGACAAAAATCTTGGTTTAACTCGGCTTCGAATCTTCGAAGAAAAACCGACGATGCTTTCATCGACGCTTCCAGTTCTAGATAATTTAGGTTTCGAGGTTTTAAACCAGTATCCAACAAACGTTGCTCTAAGTGATGGCGAAACACGGGTCATCTCGACTTTTAGACTAAGACCAACCCGCGATCTAAACGTCGACTTACTCACCCGTAGAAACCGCTTAAGTGCGGCGATTCGAGCGACACTGGGTGGAATCGTCGACAATGACTCGTTCAACCGTTTACTGCTCAAAGCGGATATCCCGTGGACTTATGTTGACCTGATCCGCGCTTATTTTCTCTATATGAGACAGCTCGGCTCATCCTATGATTCGGATGCAACCCGCGATGTGCTCGAGAAGAACTCAGCAATTGTGCAAGCACTGACCGAGCTCTTTCGAGTAAAGTTCGACCCAAGTATCGCTGGTCTATCCGCAACTGAGGTCTGTGATAAGCGGCGTGAGCTCATCCAAAGAGCCAGCCAACAAGTCGAAAAGCTCATCGACGCGGTATCTGATCTCACCAGCGATCTCTTACTTCGACAATTCTACAATCTCATTAATGCAACCCTGCGCACCAACTTCTACCGGGGTAACCCAATGCAAGGTCGACAGTTGGTATTGAAGCTTGACCCGAATCAGATTGAACGCGCACCAGAGCCGCGACCCTACCGGGAAATCTTCGTGCACCACCCCTATGTCTCGGGACTTCACCTGAGAGGTGGACCGGTTGCCCGAGGTGGTATCCGTTGGTCGGATCGTCGAACCGACTTTCGAGCGGAAGTTCTCGGGCTCATGGATACCCAAAACCTCAAGAACGTCGTCATCGTCCCGCGTGGTGCCAAAGGTGCATTCATCGCGCGTCGACCTATCCCTGCAGGAGAAGACCCAAGACCTTATGGTAAAGAAGCGTATACGTACTTCATCAACGGTTTACTGGAAGTCACCGACAACCTCGTCGACGGTGAGATCAAGACACCTGAGTATGTCCTACGCTACGACAACCTAGACCACTATCTGGTCGTTGCAGCCGATAAGGGCACCGCGACGCTGTCTGATACAGCCAACAGTATTGCTCAAAAACGAGGCTTCTGGCTTGGCGATGCATTCGCATCGGGCGGTAGTAAAGGTTACGATCACAAGGTAGACGGCATCACGGCGAAGGGCGCTTGGGAATGTACCAAACGACATTTCAAAGAGCTGGATATCGATCCCGAGAGCGATGAAATTTCCATTGTCGGAATTGGCGATATGTCGGGCGACGTTTTTGGTAACGGCCTACTTAGATCTCAAAGCGCGAAGCTGCTGGCTGCTTTTGACCACCGTCATATCTTCCTTGATCCTAACCCCGATCCAACCAAGAGCTATCAGGCACGCCTCGAACTCTTCGAGAAGGGCCCATCCTCGTGGGAAGACTATCCCAAGGACTTAATCTCTGAAGGTGGTGGCGTCTTTCCACGCGGCTCAAAAGCCATTGAGCTGAGTCCACAGGTTCAACAAGCACTCGGCACAAAGGAGTCGGTTTTAAGTGGTCCTGAGCTTATTCAGACCGTCCTGCGCGCACCGGTTGATCTCCTCTGGAATGGCGGGATTGGAACCTACGTGAAAGCCTCAACTGAAACTCAAGCTGAGGCCGGCGACCCGTCAAACACTTCGGTACGCATCGATGCAACCGAGGTGCGGGCCCAAATTATTGGTGAAGGCGGTAACCTGGGCATAACCCCAAAGGGTCGCATTCAGCTCTCTGAACGCGGTGTCCGGCTCAATACCGATGCCATCGATAACTCTGGTGGGGTCGACCTCTCCGACCACGAGGTCAATATCAAGATTCTCCTTGAGAGACCTCTGGGGCGAAATGAGATTACCCCAGACGAGCGAGATGACCTACTCAATCTCGTGCGTCCAGGCGTTAACACAACTGTACTGCAGAATAATTGGATACAGTGCCGTAGCCTAAGTATGGATGAAGCGCGCTCATCATCAAACCTCAGCCGCTTCGTCCGAACAATCGAGCACCTAAGCCGTGAGATTCCGTTCTTGCCCTCAGCTCAGAATATGCCAAGTGATTCCGAGCTTGCACATCGTAGCAATAAGGGAGCCGGATTGTATCGGCCTGAGCTCGCGGTCTTGACCTCCTTCTCGAAACTCTATTTGCGACGAGGTCTCGCCGCTGGGAACCGATTTACCGGTGAGCGAGTCAACGAATACCTGCTTAAGTACTTTGAACCCGAGCTCATTAAGCGATTTAAGGACGATATCCTTAATCACCCACTCCGAGATGACATCGCACAGATGATGATCGTCAATCTCATCGTCGGTGATGGAGGAGCCTCTATTGTATCAGAGCTGATCATGCAGTCGGGCGCGAGTACCGAAGATGTTGCGGAGGCATACCTAGAGGCGTCTGAACTCCTCAATGCGAAGCAGCTGAAAGACGAGCTCGACCGACTTGAGAGCGAGCTGATTGTGACCATCGAATATCGGATCAGACTATCGCTCGATCAAGCCATCGAGCGCTTAGCCGCTCTGATTCTGCGTGGCTCAATTCCGCGACACGAGAAATTTGCGGGCACATTTCAGGAGGTCTTGTCTAAGCTTGCGACGCAGACACCAGGCAGAGACGCTAAGCTCATGCAGGAACAAGCAGGCGACCTCGTTGCTACTGGCTTTTCGGAGGAGCACGCAACACAGCTTGCCGCGATTCACCGCCTCGATGACCTGATTGCAGCAACGCGCATTGCAATGCGGGGTGGCGCATCGGTGGACTCAAGTATCAAAGCAATGTTCACCATCGGCGAGCACTCTCATATCACACCGCTTCTCGCTGCCTCTAAGTCAGGTGCACATACCTCACCGCTTGCCGAGCCAGCACGGGCGGCCCTTCGCGAGCAGATCCAATCACATCTCGTCTTTCTCGCACTCGACTTTATGAAGATTGAGCGCGATCTCGATAACTTGAGTGACGAGTCTCGGGATAAGCTTAGGACCCTAGCGAATGATCTCGACCCGCTCTATACAGAGGGTCAGGTCGACCTTTCTGCACTGGTGCTCGCAGTCGACCGGATCGGGCGCCGACGTCATCGAGAGTAAGAGAGCCCACGCATGTCCGACACAACTAAAGCAAATCCACGGGGCGCATCGGGTTCCAACGAGACCAATCCGAAAGCCGATAAATTCAGCCGTATCCTGGAAGCAGCCCTAGAAGTCTTTGCCATCAAAGGGTTTGAGACGGCGCGTATCTCAGACATTGCGCGACGCGCCGGGATTGGTGACGGTACGGTCTACCTTTACTTTAAAAGTAAAGACGATATCCTGATCTCCCTCTTCGAGGTTCGACTTGAAGAGATCAACAAGCGGCTCGCAAGTCAGCTCGATACTTGTGCAAATGCGCAGGAGAAAGTGGAAGCCATCATCGACTTCCACCTACGACTCGCTTTAGAAGAGCCAAACTTCGCGGTGCTTGTATCCAACGAGCTGAGACAAAGCAGTAAGTTCATGAAGGACTACACCAAGGAACAGCTGATGGAGTATATCGGGCAATGGGAATCTTCCTTCGAAGAAGGGCGTTCAACCGGGCTCTTCCGAGGCAATATGAGCTGCGGGATTATTAAGCATGCCCTCTTCGGAGCACTGGATCACGTTGTCCGTGTTTGGATCAACCACCCAGGTAGACGGGTGGAGGCACTCGAAGAATTAGCCGTTCAGCTCAAGGCCTTACTTTTCATGGGTATCGTTACCGACGAATCGCCGGCCACTAACGGTTGATCACGAAGGTCTTAAACTCCCCACTGGGCTCTTTCCACTTTGTGATGACCTCTTTTACCATCGCGGCGGGTGGGCCGTGCCCACACCACTTCTCGAGGTCTTCGAGCGCATACTTAGGGCCTTCGGCAACGACTTCGACCGACCCATCCGGTAGGTTCTCAACGAAGCCCACCAGGTTGAGGGACTGCGCCTGCTCGAGTGTGGACGCGCGAAAAAAGACGCCCTGCACACGGCCGACGACAATTAACTCAATACGCTGAATGGGGTCACTCATCGCTCAAATATCTCACGGATAAATCGAGGTCATCGCGAATGGCACAAATGCGGTGATGATCAATGTCGTCGCAAGGATTAACATCGGCATGAGGTAACGTTCGTACCTCATATAGAAGCTTGCCCCTGGCTCTGGCTCGGGATCCTCGCCCCCAACAACCTGCCGCGTGAGGAGATGGTTCAAAGCGACCGGCGGGGTCAGGTATCCGAGCTCAAATGCC
>JAYYQC010000093.1:0-2775 GCA_036128675.1 Myxococcota bacterium
GACGCGGAATCTCGATGGAAGAGCTCAACATACTGATTGCGACCTGCAGCCGAGCCAAGCATAAAATTTTATGCGGGCAGCTAAAGCATCTACCGCATCGAGAAGTTCATGTTCGCCGAGGTGATGAGGCTTTAAAAATAGCTCAGGTTTAGCGGTTTCATGTTGCGCTGATTCAAGCACAGTTGCCTGGTATCTCCGGTATCGAAGTCTGCAAGCGTCTAGCCGAATTTCATGGCTCGCGAGACTTGCCTATCATCGTCTTTTCAACCGATGATTCCCTTCAGACTGCAGCATGGAACGCTGGGGTTCGCGCCTTTCTTAAAGTCCCATTTTCGAACATTCAACTCATCACACTTATCCGCAAATTACTAACCAAGGTAAAGACGGTACTCCTGGTCGATGATGATTCTTTGATTCACCACTACGTGAAGAGGCTTCTCGCGAACCAACCTTATGAATTGGTATCTACGACCAATCCACTTGAGGTACGTGAATTGGTCGAGTTGAAACGCCCGGATATTATCTTGATGGATCTCAATATGCCCGGTGCACGCGGGGATGAGGTTTGCTCCGACCTTAAGGCCGACCCGGGGCTCTGCGGCATCCCCATTATCATTTGTTCGGTTGATGGGGGTGATGCGGCACTGAACACCTCCTTTCGGGCGGGCGCTGATGACTACCTCATGAAGCCTTTTGAAAAAGGGGAGCTCCTTGAAAAGCTTCAAAAGGCCGGACGACGTAAGCGACGGCGTCAACGAGAGATGATCTTGGTCGTGGAAGACTCGGTTGTGGTTAGGAATCTGGTCGTCCAGGGGCTTAGCCAGGCCGGTTTCATGGTGGTGTCGGCTGGGGATGGACGCGAGGCCCTGAGTATTCTTGAGACGTCCGAGGTAGACTTGATTTTGACCGACCTCGATATGCCTCTGATGAGTGGACGCGAGCTCACCCGTCAGATACGCCGTTCCGACAAGCACTCGGCCAAACCAATTCTCATGTTGAGTGCCGACCAAGATGAGATCTCGATCAGTCGAGAAAAGAGCGTTGGCGTCGATGAGTTTATCCGAAAGCCATTTGAAATTGACCGACTGGTCATTCTCGTTGAGAAGATGATCTCCGAGTATCACCTGCGCCAAGAGAAAATTGCGATTCGGCGCTATCTATCTGATGCTGCCATTGAGCATGGAATGCAAAACTGGGGTTCCAAAGAGGGCGGAATGCGTGCGGAAAATCGGTTTATGACCGTATTCTTCGTCGATATCGTTGGTTTCACCCCGATGTGCGAGCGCATGGACGCACATGAGGTCGTGAGCCTTCTCAACGGTTATTTCGATACGGTTGTAGAGGTACTGCGCAACAATGATGCAATGATTGACAAATTTATCGGTGACGCAATCATGGCGCTCTTCGGCCGTATCGAGAACGGGGCGTACCGAGCGGTGAAAGCTGGGCTCGAGATTGTGAAGGCAGTTGAGCGTTTTAATAGAGACACCGGTCGTCGCATCAGTGTTCGGGTTGGCATCAACTCCGGTGAGCTTGTAATGGGCGACATTGGTTCTCAGCATTATCGGCGTGATTACACGGTCATTGGTGATGCGGTGAATGTTGCCCAGCGATTGGAGCAACAGGCCGATGAGAACTCAATTTTTATCGGTAATGAAACCAAGGAGCTGCTGGGCGAGGTCGTGAAGGTTCAGAGTCAAGATGCAGTAAGTGTCAAAGGTCGACAGGAGCCCGTTTTATGCCACCGCGTGGTTTCTCTTGATGACATCGACCTTGTCTAGCTGATCCGCTTTACGTGCCCTTGCGCTGGATTTTGACCGAGTGTCGAGTCAAGCGATAGAGTCCTGTCTGATCGGCGTTGACCTAATACACAGAAGTCCATATCCCGCGCCTATAACCAACTGTTCGAACCGGCCTCCGAGGTCTGGGAAGCTCAGAGTTTTTCCAAGAGAGTTACCATGGCGATACCGAAAACAATGATGGCGGTCGTGACAACCGGCAACGGCGGATACGACAAACTTGTCTACAAAGAGGTCCCAACTCCAGTGCCAGCGGCTGGTGAAGTACTATTGCAAGTTCTGGCCGCCGGCGTGAACAACACCGAGATCAATACGAGACTAGGCTGGTATTCAAAGACGGTCACCGATGCGACCAATACCCAAGCAGCGACTGAAGAATCGGATCCCACGCACAAGGACGACGGTGGCTGGAACGAGAAGACTCCATTTCCATTTATTCAAGGCACCGACTGCTGCGGACGAGTCGTCTCTGTCGGTGAAGGCGTGGACGGGGCACTGATGGGTGCCCGTGCGCTCGTTCGGGCTTGTATGCGAGGACCGGATGGATTCGACTCGATGGAGAATATCTGGATGGCATCGGATTTCGACGGGGCATTTGCTCAGTACGTAAAGGTGCCTGCATCCGAGGTGTTCCCGGTTGATTGTGCGTGGAGTGATGTCGAACTGGGCTCTATTCCATGCGCGTATGGCACCGCCGAGAGTATGGTTCACCGCGCCAATGTTCAGGCTGGCGACCATGTCCTGGTTCCGGGAGCATCTGGTGGCGTTGGTTCTGCCGTCGTCCAGCTCTCTAAGCGACGGGGTGCTACTGTGACAGCTATTTGTGGGCCTTCAAAAGCAGCCCAACTCAAAGAGCTTGGCGCAGATCAGGTCCTTACTGGTCGTCATGGGGATTCCGAGTGGACGTCGATGATGGCGACCTTAAAGGACAGCGCAGATGTCGTGATTGACAATGTTGGCGGCGCGGGCTTTCCAG
>JAYYQC010000094.1:0-5878 GCA_036128675.1 Myxococcota bacterium
GGCTCCCAGCGCAGGGGAGCTTTTAGCGGTGAGAGCTCTTCGAGCGATTCCTAATCGCAGCAGTCGGTCTCGGCGCATGCGTCACTGGCTTCGACTTCGGCTTCGGCAATGTCTGCATGTCCCTGAGCACGCTCGGTCTCGGTACTCTCTCGAAGTGCATCAACTTTGACTTCGAAGTTCAGGGTTTCGCCCGCGAGTGGGTGGTTTCCGTTGACCTCGACCTCTTCGGGCCCTACCGCGGTGATGAAGAGTTGGCGAGGTCCTTCTTCGGTTTGGGCAACGAACACCATCCCTACTTGGAGCTCGTCGACGCCTTCAAAAGACGACCGTGGAACCTTCTGAACCCACTCAGGGTCGAAGACGCCGTAGCCTTTCTCGGGGGGGATGCTCACTTTCAATTCGGTGCCGACGCTTGCGCCTTCAAGGGCCTCTTCAAGTCCCGGGACTATATTCGCGTGGCCATGGAGGTAGTCCAAAGGCTCTCTTCCGGCTGATGAGTCAATGACTTCGCCGTTATCACTGGTCAGGGTGTAATGAATGGAAACGACGACATCTTTTTGTGCTTGCATATCAACCTCTTCTTTTCGTTTCCGCGGCTGCTAACAGGTATTTGGGCTCTTGACCAGTCTCAGAGGTAGCGAAGGCGCTGAAGCTGGAAGCATCAGACGTCGATAAAGACTTGGCAAGCCGAGATTAGGGATCGATTCTCAGCGTAATAAAACGTGATGCGTTGAGTACAGGGAGGGCCTAGCTTAAATGGTGAAAACTGCCGAGGCTGCTCTGCCTACCGCAGCGAGATTATAAAAACGGAGAGACTTATGAGCATAGAGGCAACCCTGGAGTCGAAACTTTTGGCGGAGTTTGATCCTCAACGTCTTAAAATTGACAACGACTCTAAGCGTCATGCGGGGCCGGCCACGGAGAGCCACTTCCGGGTCATCATCGTTTCCGAGGCTTTTACAGGGGAGAATGCGGTTCAGCGCCAGCGCCTTGTCTACGCCTGTCTTGCCGAGGAGCTCGCCGGCCCGATTCACGCCTTGCAGCTGAAGTGCCTAACGCCCAGCGAATACGATGCCGCGGACGGGGAAGTAACACTGAAGGCTCCTCCATGTGGCGGAGGGCATCGTTAACCTCGCTTGCCCCTCGAAAATCTGCACGAGGCAACGGTGGGGAAACATCGTTTTTCAATGATCTTGATATCTTTAGATAGACCTGCGCAGATATTCCCACCATCTGATGGGACGGGTGCGAATTCAACAGATTTAGGGGAAGAGTGAATGCGCGTTTTGGTGTTGGCTGCATGTATCTTGTTTATGGGGCTCGGAACGGTCGCGTGTGGTCAAGACGAGATTCCTGAGTCACCACCGTATGTTTACCCGCTCGATGATGAGCTCCGGCTTCATCATGTCCAGGTCCGAGGAACCCACAACAGTTATCACATCGAGCCGGAATCCGTGGTGCATCCTTCGCATGCATATAGTCATGCGCCGCTGGATATTCAGCTTGAGACACAGAATGTACGAACCTTCGAACTCGATCTACATCGTTTTGATGATACCTTCGAGGTCTTCCATTTGATTTTGGTGGACGAGGTCACGTCTTGTCAGATGTTTACCGATTGCCTGTCGGTCGTTCAGAGGTGGTCTGCTTCTAAGCCTGACCATTTACCCATCATGATTTGGATTGAGATGAAAAGCGGTATGAGTCAGGAGCCGCTCGAGAGCTTATTACTCATCGAACAAGAGATCGAGACCGTTTTCCCAGCTGAGCAGCTTCTAACGCCTGCTCTGGTAAGAGGGGACTATGGGTCGGTTCGTGAAGCCTTGGCTACTGAGGGTTGGCCAACTCTGGGAGAAATTCGTGGCCGCACAATGTTTATTATTCTGAACAACGGTGAACATACTGGTCCGTATACCAATGATTTTACCTCGCTTGAGAACCGGATTCTTTTCCCGCGCGCTTCATCGTCTCAATATCAAATGCCCTGGGCGGCAGTAGAGAAGCTTGGTACTTCATCGGTGGACGGTATTAGTCAGATAAACGCCGGCAATATGTTGGTCGCTGCAAATGTATGCAGCGCTGATGACGAAGATGCGACGTGCTATTTGAAGCGCGAAGAAGGTATCGCCAATGGCATCCATATGTTGAAGGACGATTATCCTTATCCAGTCGCTGATCGCGAGTATTGGATGGAATTACCGGATGGGCCTGTTGCTTCCTGCAACCCATTGACCGCCCCACCCAATTGTACGGGTGAGGCGCTGGAATGGAAGCCTTAAGCACGATACCTAGGTTGCGTGGGAAGAGAGAGTTTCTAGAAGTCTACGCAAGCTCGAGCTTACCGTGGTCATCGCAGTGATCACCGTGCGGGTGATGTAGATGTCCATCGACGAGGTAATCGATATGATCACCGTGGGGTACCGCTTCATGGCCGCAACCTGGTCCATGAACGTGTCCGGCTTCATGGCCTCCGCAGCTATGGTCTGGCGTACAGGCGTCAGGATTTGCATCTGAGACCTCGATTGTGTGCTCATCGACATGGTCACCGTGTGGGTGATGAAGATGACCATCATGTAAATAATCTACGTGATCTCCATGCTTTACGGCGGTATGACCGCAATCCGGGCCATGTTGATGGGTGTGGTTGGGGTGTTTGTTGCATTCGCTCATGATGTGGTTTCCTCGTTGGGCTAGTTTTTTAATCTTGATAGTTAGAACAGATTAACACTTCATTAGTTTATGAAATGTTAATCTAAGTGTCAAGGCGTTGCGGCTAGTCCACGAGTTGCAAATCGTTCGATGCATCCAGTACCGTCGCTCCATGACTACAAATCTGATTTTGTCTGCGACCCGCAGACTTCTCTCGCTAAGCTTTCTTGCCTTCCCACTTCTTTCACTTGCTGGGAGCCAAACGACTTCAATCAAGCGTTCTCAGGTGGTCGTTATTACTACGATGGAAATGGGTGATGTGGCCTGCTATCTCACATTTCGTAATGAAGCATGGGAAGAGAAGACTTCTCTCGCGTCTCATGACATCTGTTCTCAGGTGACTCTCCTTTACCAAAAATCTGAAATCACATTTCGTCAGGCTACAGTCTTGGGTGATAGCTGCGAAGGTACTCCGGAATGTACCGATCTTAAGAAAGTATGGTTGGTTGATAGCGCAAAACGGTATGAGGAGTCTTTATGTCGAGATAGTGAGGCGCTCTTCCATGGTTGTACGACCAATAAAGGTGAGATTATCGCATTTTGCACCGAGCCGAAATCACAAGGAATGTTGGATGTCCGGCCCAACTATTTAGTGCTTAGAGTAGGGACACATAAGGGTATCAATATGGAGGTCGCGTTTAAGGCCGCCTCGGACTTGAACTATCAAATGCTCCGTTTGGCGGGAGCGAATACTCGGCAGAGCTTTGCGTGGAAGCATGCAGCTAAGTCCTACTTATTCGAGAGCAGTTATCTCAATGGTCAGCGGCTTCATGGTCTAAGTGTCTACCAAGGGAATAAAGAGCTAAGTTTTGAACCCTGTTTTGACCATGAGCCGGAAAAGGAAGTCTTGCTTAAGCCTAGCGACTTTTGATTCCGTAACGGTACTAAGCCGCCGGTCCCCAACCACCCGGTGGATCTGCGTGGACTAAGCCACCGTCGACAACAAGTGTTTCCCCAACGACATAATCCCCGGCACGCGCAGCTAGGTAGATTGCAGCTGCCGCCATGTCTTCTTCATTACCAATGCGTTTGCTTGGGATTGCCTTCGCTACCAGCTCAGCGTGGTCTCGCGCTGCACGGTTCATATCAGATGAGAAAGCACCTGGTGCAATTGCTGTGACATTGATTCCATCCTTGATTAGGCGCGCCGCCAGTCTCTTTGTGAGCTGAATGAGTGCGGCTTTCGATGCTTGATAGCTGTAAGTCTCCCATTCATTGAGGCGCATGCCATCAATCGACGCAATATTGATAACTTTTGCGGGTGCGTTGGCAGCTGCACCTGCTTTAAGGTGGTTGAGAAAGGCTTGTGTCAAAAAGAATGGCGATTTCACGTTGAGGTCCATCACCTTGTCCCAACCCTGTTCGGGGAAATCTTCAAATTGAGCTCCCCAGGCCGCGCCGGCGTTGTTCACGAGGATATCAAGAGCTCTTTCCCGCTCCGCAAAAGCCTCAGCCAATTTCGTACAGCCTTCGATGGTCGATACATCCATTGGGAGGGCAATACATGTATCACCGAGCTCAGCTGCGACGGTCTCGCAGACCTCAGCCTTTCGAGAAGAGATATAAACCTTTGCGCCTTGAGCTACGAAGCCTTTGGCAATCATCAGGCCGATGCCACGAGAACCACCGGTAACAAGTGCGGTCCGTCCTTTGAGCGAAAAGAGTGTCGAGGTATTCATAGCAGACTCCGTGGTAGTAGGGGCGCTGAATCAGTGCGATCAGGGTTAAACCAAAACCGTGGAGTGAAGTCGAATGATTGGGTCGAGACTTTCGCGGAGGCGCAATCGGCCGGTGCTTTAGGAGGCCCGCCGCTTTTCGACGCCGTACTCGCGCTCAAGCACTCTCATGATCCGGTCGCAAGCGCGCTGAGCGCCCACGATATTTCGCGCAACTGGCCCTATCTCAAGTTCAGCCAACGGTCCCGTTACAAAAATTCTTGGATGCCATCGTAGAGCACGGTCGACAATTGGAAACCCGCACTCGGCGCAGGGCAGAGATGCGGTCTCAGCGAGTTTGTCTATCATGGCCCCTCCGGGGCGCTTCGGTTTAAATCCGGTTGCCAAGATAACTCGGCTCGTGTCGAGCTGCTCACCGTTCTTAAATCTCAGCTTCAACGCGTCAGTCGTCGCGGTGAGTGACTCCACTTCGTTCTCATGCCACTGCACATCACCCTGTTGAAAGCCTCGATGCAAGGCGCGCTTTACATCCGGAGGCACAGAGCCACGGTGTCGTGCTTTGGTGATGATCATGCGTCGCTTATTAGGATTTTTCTCGCGACTGAAGGACTTCATGTTCTTGGGGCCCAACCATCCTGGGTCACTATCAAATTGATGTTGACGCAAGGGATGGCGCGAGATGAGATGGGGACGAGCCCCCTCACTGGCAAGTCGAAGTGCGACTTGAGCAGCTGTGATTCCCCCACCGATGACGGCAACGGATTCCTCTGAAGTTGATAGGGGTGCGTTCGTTGAAGCTTCGAAGATATGGGTGATACGGGGGTCGTCGATTTGAGCCCACGTGGGGCGAGCAGGCTCATCAGTCCCGCCAATCGTCAAGGCCATATTGGCTGCGGTGAAAGAGTGCCCTGAGTCAGTCGTGAGTGAGACCGAGTCATCACTTACTTCGCAGGAGCTGACCCGCTCTTGGATATGTAGTGGCTTAAGTCCATAGACCTCGATGATATGCTCGCAGTGTGCGTTGAAGAGTTCTAATGCTGGGCGAGAGTAAGGCGGGGCAAAGAGTCCATTCTTTGCAGTGCGCTTACCTTTTCTTCCCCCCGCAAATTTATCCAGTGACCAAGGGTCGACATCAACATGATGAACCGATGCGGAGCGCAGAAATTGCATGCCGGTTGCAGCGGTACGTTTACGCCACTGCGCAAGGAGCTGAGGCGCTGGGTCGAAGATTCGTATACCTTCGGCTTTTGCGATACCTCGTGTGATTAGATGTGACGCGAAATGAACCCCATGGATTCCGCCACCGACGATGGCCCATTCTAGCTGCATCGACTCCCCCTCGAGTTGACTAAATGCTCTTTACATTGTGGGCCACCGTGGTGGCGCAGGATATGAAACATCGGTGTTAATCTTCCCAATATATCCGGATTTTTTATTTCTCCGCCGTTTTACTTAGCGAAGATAGGTTGGCGATCAACCAAGACGAAGCGGCA
>JAYYQC010000095.1:0-7856 GCA_036128675.1 Myxococcota bacterium
AAACTCGCACCTGCGTAGATGCTCTCACCAGCAATACCGGTGAAAGTGTCATCCCCCGAATCGGTTAAAGAAACTTTACTGTACTGGATGTAGGGAGAGACGGTCATGGTGAGTTTCTTTGCAACATCGTAGCTAAGCCAAAGAGGAGCCGTTACGCTGAAGCCTTCAAACGGACCGAAAGCTCGGCCGCCTATTTGAAGTCCTGCCGACGTTTGAAATGCGTCAGCATCAACCAATCGATACTTACCATTCATCTCGAAATACATCGAACCAAGAGCTGCACGTCCACCGATGGTCAGGTCGTCAGTAATCCCAACGCCGAACGCTACTTCAGGAATCAGATTAGGCAACCAAGCATCGGACTCAGCATTCGCTTCTGTAACTTGCTCGCCGTTTTCATCAAACTCAGCTTCTTGAGCCGGCGAAGTCCACCGGGTCGCATTCCAAGCCAGTGATACATCGGTCTGGTCTTCTTTGAGGGTTCTTGCTTCGCCGTATACTCCAAGCGGAAGACAAGCGGTGGAGCTTGAAGCCAATACTAAAACTGTCGCGACTGTCCTTAAATTCATCTTACCATCCTCATGATTGCGAGTACGCCATATCTGGAAATGCGCTAGTAAAGCATCACTCCTAGAAATGCTTGTCCCGAAACTTCTCGACTGTGAGTCATATCACTCAACAGCGAGATGAATGACAGAAATTCTTTCGAATTCAGTGCAGCGATCCTTCATCCGGCAAATTGACGCAACGCATTTAGCGCTCGAGCGATACTCAAGACAACCTACTCAAAAGTCAGGAAATAGAGATGACGACCATCACAGCAACCCAGCCTATCAGCCACGGCCCATTCTCCAGCGCTGGCACATGTCCACCTCAGTTTGCGAAGGCCCAGAGCTCAGCCGATACATTTGAATTGATCCAGAGCCCAGATACAAAGTCGACTCCACCTCTCTCAACCCCGCAGCTAATCACGGCCGTTCAATCAGAAAAGCTGTCCCAGAGTACTCCTCTACTCAATGGAACTCCAAATTCTGAACTCAATGAGTACCCACTCATCCAAGAGAGCCTACTCAACGAGCAAAAGTTAAATCTGCAATCCGGTAATCGAAGTGGCTTTATTCGTTCAGAAATTACGCCAGCGAAGGGTATCGTTTTAGGACTTCATGGTTGGTCGGCTGGGACCTGGCAATTTGAGCACCTTGGACAACAGTTGGCTGAACAAGGTTACCATGTTTACGTACCCCGCTTGCCCGGTCACGGCGTGGTTGATCCTCAAGGTGTTCCAACATCAAAGGAATTTCCGGTAAACCATGAGATGCATCGCTACACGGAGTTCGCGGATCGAGTCTACGGTGAAGCCGCATCGACGGGGCTGCCAGTGCACACTATCGGGCTCTCTGGTGGCGGTGCGATTGCCCTTGATATCGCAGGTAGACACGAAGTTGCCTCATCTATGCTCTACGATCCGTTTCTCAGTCCGGGTGATGCAATAGCCGATTCGCTGATGTCCGTCTTCAAATGGCTCGACCTATTCACCTTTGGTCTCGCCAGTCGACTACTCAGACTCCTGCCTGTTATTTTTGAGGGCCCGAAGAAGGATATCGAAAAGTGGGGTCGTAATGGTCACGTGAACTTCAACGCAGCACAGATCTTCACGCTCACCCACTATGGCAGACAGGCGGTCGAGAATGCGAGAGGAGCCTCATCGCCCATCCAAGTTATCGGTACCGACTTTGAGCCAGGTGTTGTAAGCCGCGAGCTACTGGAAAAGGTGACATCGGACGGCGTGAATCGTGGTCTTTATACTTTCGACGAGTCTTCTGAAGTACCGCACGCGATGATACACTGGAGAGAATTTGAAAATGACGAAGCCCGGGCACAAGTCCGAGCCCTTACACTCGATTTTCTCGAAAAGGGTAATGCTCTAACAAGCTAAGAATTAGCTCGGCAACGCTTTCAGTGCAGCGATCGCATTCCGTAAACGCCGGCGAACCTTTTCCTTTCCAAGTACGCCCATCGTCTCAAAAAGCGGTGGCGAAGCCTTTGTTCCTGTGACGGCAATCCTAGTCGGTAGCAAAATATCACGCGGACCAAGACCATTCTCTTCCATGACTGCATCCAAGGATGCCTTGGCTGATTCGGTTGTAAGTTCACCGAGCGTATCAATCTTTTCGACTAAGGCTTCTAGATTCGCCCGCGCGTCTTTAGGGGTACGCTTCTTGGGCACCATCGCTTTCATTGCAGCTTCGTCGTAAGATAAATCTCCAATAAAAAAGAACGCTGTCTGAGAAATGAAATCGTCTAGCTTTTCCATTCGCTCGTGTACCAATGGCACAACCTGCGCGAGCTTTTCATCGGATAAAAGCTCTCGCTTGATCGTCGCTAAAAGGGCGTCGCTTGACTCTTCACGTAGGTAGAGTCCATTTAACCAGGTCAGCTTTTGGACATCGAAGACTGGGCCACCGAGAGAGATGCGCTCAGGAGAAAATTCACGAAGCATATCTTCGACAGTGAATTTTTCTTCACCATCGGGCATAGACCATCCCATCATGCCTAAATAGTTCAGTATCGCGTCGGGTAGATATCCCGCCTCACGGTAATAATTGATGCTTACAGGATTTTTCCGTTTAGAGATTTTGCTCTTATCTTTGTTCCGTAGCAGCGGCATGTGCATGAACACAGGCTTGTCCCACCCAAAGGCATCGTAAAGCAAAACGTGCTTCGGTGTGGATGAGATCCACTCTTCCGCCCGAATCACGTGCGAAATTTTCATAAGATAGTCATCTACGACATTCGCTAAATGATACGTAGGCATCCCGTCAGCTTTGAGTAAAATTTGGTCATCAATCTGCCCATTATCAAAGTCAATTGGGTCTCGAAGCGCATCATTTACCGTCGTAGTACCTGGACGCGGGACCTTAAGACGAATGACATAAGGCTTGCCTGCATCTAGGTTCGCTTGAATCTCAGCCTCGCTTAAATCTCTTCCGCGTCCGTCGTACCCCAGTGGCGAACCCGCGGCGCGCTGTGCGGTTCGAATCTCGCTGAGCTCTTCACTGGTGCAAAAACAACGATAAGCAGCGCCTTTATCGAGAAGTTCTTCCGCATATTTCCGGTAGATATCACCGCGCTCGCTTTGGCGGTAAGGACCATAGGGCCCCCCGCAATCAGGACCTTCATCCCAATCGAGGCCGAGCCACTTCAGTGAGTCACAGATCATATTCTCCCACTCAAGCTTTGAGCGGTTTCGGTCAGTATCTTCGATCCGCAAAACCAGCTTACCTTTTCGCTGCTTGGCGAAAATAGAATTGAAGAGCGTTATGTAAGCGGTGCCTACGTGAGGGTCACCGGTTGGCGATGGGCCAATGCGAACGCGTACTTCTTGTTCCATGTCTTCAACTCCAAAAGAAAAGCGGCGAGATTGCCTTTACACAATCCCGCCGCTCATCACCAGAACTACCTAAGATGTCAAGCTATCAGGTGCGCTCAAAGAGGCCAGCCGCCCCCATACCGCCGCCGATACACATCGAAACAATGCCAAACTTAGAGTCGCGTCGCTCCATTTCGTGAAGCAGTGTTGCGCTGAGCTTGGCACCGGTGCAACCCAACGGGTGTCCGAGCGCGATAGCTCCGCCATTCACATTGATCCGGTCATCCGAAATACCAAGTTCACGCTGACAGTAGACTGCCTGAGCCGCGAAAGCCTCGTTGATCTCGAAAAGGTCGATATCATCGATCTTCATATCAACGAGCTTTAGGAGCTTCTGGATCGCCGGAACCGGGCCGATACCCATAATATCCGGATCAACACCCGCCGTAACAAACGCGCGGAACTTCCCGAGACCCTTCACGCCCATCTCACCCGCAAGCTTGCTTGAAAGCAGAACCGCTGCTGCGGCACCGTCATTCATCGGAGAGGCATTACCAGCTGTCACAGAACCCTTGGCCGCGAATACCGGCCGTAGCTTAGCGAGCCCTTCAGCAGTTGTGCCGGCGCGCGGGCACTCGTCTACTTTAAACTCAGTCTCAGACAGCGAACTACCGTCGAAGACTCGCGCTTGAACCGGAACGATTTCCTTTTCAAACTTTCCTTCCGCGATTGCCTTCAATGCCTTGTCGTGTGACCACGCAGCAAACTTGTCTTGGTCTTCACGGGAAACGTCAAAACGCTTAGCAACGCGCTCCGCGGTATGCCCCATACCAATATAAACTTCCGGTTGCTCATCAACCAACTTCGGATGGAGGCTGACCTTATTGCCGCCCATAGGAACGGAGGACATAGACTCCACACCACCAGCTAGAATCGCCTCAGCAATTCCCGACTGAACACTCATCGCACCATGAGCAATGGCCTGCAGGCCGCTGGCACAGAAGCGATTGATCGTCTCGCCGGATGTCGTTGCAGGAAGAGACGTCAAGAAGATAGCATTTCGGGCGATATTTAAACCCTGCTCACCTTCTGGGAATGCACATCCCAGAATGACATCTTCTATCTTTGCTGGGTCAAGTCCTTCAACTCGGTCCAATGCTCCTTGCATCGCAGTTGCTGCGAGGTCATCGGGGCGAGTGTGACGAAGGGTACCTTTGTTCGCACGGCCAACCGCTGTACGAACTGAACTGGCGACGGTAACATCAAATGGAAACGTCATCGTAAAACTCCTTAATTTCGTAGCGGCTTATTGTTTTGAAGCATGAATTGAATGCGCTCACGTGTCTTCTCGGTCTTGACCAACTCAACGAAGACTTCTCGCTCTAGGTCGAGGTAATCCTGCTCAGTCAGCACGGTTCCAGCAGGAACGTTACCACCGCAAAGAATATAGGCGACCTTGGATGCGATGAGACGGTCATGCTCTGAAGCGTAACCACTCTCCATCATACTCCAAGCTTGCATCGCCATGGTCTGAGCCGCATCAATACCGGCAGCCTTGAACGTTCGTGGGCGAGGCGGACGATAGCCCCCCTCAGCCATTCCGATCGCCTTGTGCTTCGCCTCGTAGATGAGGTGGTCTCGGTTTAAACACATGCCGTCATCAGGACGCAGGTATCGGTACTTCCGTGTTTCCTCAGCGCCTGTTCCCACCTTCGCGGTCGCGATGTTTAACATGCCGACACCCAAGAATTTCAACGGGTCAATTCCAGGGATACCTCGAAGTCCATCTGTATAGCGTTCAACAGTACGTAAACAACCGCCACCAGCAGGTACTAGACCGACACCTACTTCGACCAAGCCCATGTATGTTTCAGCATATGCATGACAGGCGTCGGCAGCCATCGCGATTTCGGCACCGCCGCCAAGAGTAAGGCTATGAGGTGCAGCCACAACAGGTACGCTACAAAACCTAAACCGTTGCAACGCGGCCTGGAGCTCTGCCACCATCGTATCAACCTGGTCGAATGCCCCCATGTTGGCAGACATCAGAACCATAAAGATGTTCGCACCGGCACCGAAATGCTCCCCGTCATTAGCAATGACCAAGCCTCGGTAGTCCTTTTCTGCGATCTCGACCGCCTCGTTCATCATCTTCACGACGTCGGGATCGATGGTGTTCATTTTGGTATGCACCTCAAGACATAGTATCCCATCTCCAAGATCTACGAGGCTCGCCCCCATATTCTCTTTTACGATGTTCTTCTTATCCTCTTTCAATGCAGCGATTCGGATGTGCTTCTCATCAAACGGTACAGCTTGGATATCGCCAGTCAGCCCGTTGTAAAAGTTCATCGATGAAAGACCACCGTCGTAAAAACTCTTACGACCGGACTCCAACATCTTCGACACCCATTCAGGAACCTCGAGGCCGTCTTCCTTCATGCGTGCGACTGATTCCTCGACACCGATAGCGTCCCACGCTTCAAATGGACCCATGTCCCAATTGAAACCCCACTTCATTGCCCGGTCGATGCTTACGACATCATCAGAAATTTCGCCCAAAAGACGTGCTGAATAGCACAGCGTTCGCGCGGTACATTTCCATGCGAAGTCAGCCGCTGCATCTTTCCCCTGAAGAAGAGCCTTAATTCGAGGCCCAACCTTTTCAATACCTCGAACCGCACCGATTGAGTCAAAGCGGACTTTCTTCTGTTCGCGGTATTCAAGCGTCTCAGGGTCGATTACCAGAATGTCTTTTCCGACCTTCTTGTAAAATCCCTGCTTGGCCTTCTGGCCGATCTTTCCTTGCTCGACCATCGTTTGAACCCATGGAGCAACATTAAATACGTCGCGTTCAGGGTCATCTGGTAGATTGTCGTAACAGGTCTTTGCGACTTTCACGAAGGTATCGATACCGACGACGTCTGCAGTCCTGAAAGCCGCACTCTTCGGTCGCCCCATCGGCTTACCAGCAATCTTGTCAACTTCTTCAATGGTAAGTCCACATTCGTCCATTGTCCGGAAAGCCTGCATCATACTGTAGACGCCAATCCGGTTGGCTACGAAGTTTGGCGTATCTTTGCCAAGGACAATCCCTTTGCCCAAGAACTCACCAAAACGCGTTGCCGCTTCCATCACAGCTGGACTGGTTTTGGGACCAGGTACCAACTCTAGTAAGCGCATGTATCGAACTGGGTTAAAGAAGTGCATGACCATGAAACGCTCTTGAACCGCGTCCGACAAGCCCTCACTCATTTCCGAAATCTTTAGACCGGACGTATTCGACGCGAGGATAGCTGTATCTTTAAGATGGGGTTCGATTTTCGCAAAAAGAGACTTTTTGATGTCCATACGCTCAATGACTGCTTCAATGATCAAATCACAATCTTTGAGGTGCTCTAAATCGTCATCAAGATTACCAGTCCTGATTAAACGGGCAGCGTCGGGATCAAAGAAAGCCGCCGGCTTAGCTTTGAGAGCCGCCTTGAGGCCCGCTGCCGCGATTTGATTACGGGCAGTAGAGTTATTCTTTTCATCGTCGCTTAAATTGGGTGGCACGATATCAAGCAGATGGGTCTTAATTCCGGCACCAGCGAGATGCGCTGCGATCGCGCTTCCCATGACACCTGAACCCAGCACTGCGGCCGTCTCAATTCTCTGACTCATAGGGTCTATCCTCCTCCATGATAGGTTTGGGTTTTGCACGTTACGTCGCAAGGCAAGGAAGGGCAAGGTGAAGTAATGCGATGAGTCAAAATTAAAGTTTAATTAAATCAATAGACTAGGGAGTAAGTTTGCGAATGTGTTGGGAGTACACCGCATTAATAGGAAGGAATTTGGAGAGTTGAGATAGTTAGCTACGCAGCGAGTACGACTTCACCTGCTCGATCGCCTCGGCCTGTCTTCTCAAGCTTATAAAGAACTTGCTGCCCTTCCTCGAGAGTCTTGTAACCTTCGCTTGTGATTGCTGAGAAGTGAACGAAAATATCTTCACCCCCTTCTTCAGGAAGAATAAAACCGAAACCTTTCCGGTTGTTGAACCACTTTACACGTCCTTTTTCCATCATTAACCCCCTTAGCATGGATTCCCCTTCTTTATTCTACATTGCTGTAAACTGAGTTTAAATAGATTTTCATCGATTTAATCAAGTAAACATGGAAAACCGGTTATTTTTACAAACCAAAGATCACGTTCTGACCGATTTCAAGGGGAAAAACGAAAACACCCGGAGGGTCGCTCCGGGTGTTTCTCGAGAGTCACAGGCTCTCAAAACTGAATAACAAACCAAATGATAGGGAGTGCGCGACTGACCTAGGTGGCTATGTGATACGTCAAGCGTATCAAAAGCTCCTTAGAAAGGAGGTGATCCATCCACACCTTCCGGTACGGATACCTTGTTACGACTTCACCCCAGTCACCAACCACTCCTTGGACGGCTACCCCCTTACGGTTGGCGCACCGGCTTCTGGAGCAATCAGCTTCCAT
>JAYYQC010000096.1:0-14261 GCA_036128675.1 Myxococcota bacterium
GGCTGATGAGAAGAGGCTTTTCGAAATTGAGTTAGAGCCTTTCGTCTCCTCAATTTCCGCTGGAGTTGACGCGCTGATGACAGCGCATATCGCGATTCCAAAAGTTCTAGAGGCACCTGATTTACCAGCGACGCTCTCGAAAAGGTTACTTACCGATATACTTCGGAAGCGACTGGGTTTCGAAGGCATTGTTATTACCGATGGTCTTGAGATGCAGGGCATCGTCAAAAAATATGGAAGTGGCGAAGCTGCCGTCAGAGCCATTCTCGCGGGCGCTGATATGGCGATGATCCTCTGGACGAAGAGTAAAAAAGAAGAAGTTTATCGTGCACTTTTGGATGCAGTTGGAAACGGACGAATTTCCTTGGCTCACTTGGATGCATCCGTCCGGCGGATTTTACGGGTAAAATACCGGCGTGGCCTTTTTGATACCACTGGTCCATCCCTCGCGTCGGTCATTGAAGATAGAAACTACAATGCGTTGCATCGACGCGTTTCTCGTGAAGTGGCTAGAGCTGGACTCACCTTGGTTCGAAATCGAGGTGAAATGTTGCCTCTTAATCCGGCGCGTTATCGGAAAGTGGTTGTGATGGCTCCACCGGGACCACTGGCTTCGAAACTTGAAAAGGAAGCCAATATCGAGGTGATAAAAATTCCGTGGCGTACAAGTCGAACCCTCAGACGGAAAATCACCAATCGTATCATCAAGGCTGCGGATAACGCGGACGCCCTCGTATTCGCAGTCGTGAACCGTAGTCATGTCAGTGTTGTTCAAAATGTTTTGCGACGCACCCGACAGGTTCCAAGTGCAGTGGTAAGTTTAGCCTCACCGTATTTCCTGGAGTTCGTGCCGCAGGTTGATGCTTACGTTTGCGCGTATAGTTATCAGCCAGTGGCTCAAGATGCCGTTGCTGATGGCCTCTTAGGCATGCTTCGAATGAATGGTAGACTTCCAGTAAGCTTACCGGGATATTATCAGGCTGGGCATCGCGCTGGGAATGGTGTGACTGCTGCTCTGCGTCCTTAGCGCTTGCGCTGTTGAGCTCAAGGGCGATACGAGATTGCCTATGACAACCTTTGATAGATACCTGCTCAAAGAGATGCTGGCACCGCTCGGTGCCGGTATGGGTTTGGCTTTCGTCGTCATTGCGTTTGTTCAGTTAATACAAATCTCAGACTCTACGACCGGTTTTGGTGTCACCAGTTCTGATCTGGTCATGGCAGTTTTGTACAGCCTGCCACCGACGATTGGACTCCTGATACCAATCGGCCTTTTGTTTGCTACCCTGATTACTTTGGGGCGTCTCGAACAAGACAATGAGCTCCTCGCACATTCGGCGAGTGGTTTCTCTCTCATTCATTTGTCTCGTGCTCCTCTCATCTTAGCGGTGATTCTAAGCGGTTTCTCCGCCATCGGAACTGTATACGGAGAGCCCTGGGGGGTCTCAGGACTTCGTGACCTCTTAGCCCATGGCGCAAAGCGAGCCTTGGCGGATGGGGTGAAGCCAGGGATCTTCTACCAGTGGACCCCTGAGCTTACGTTTTATGCGAGAGGGCGCGACAATGGCGAACTCGTCGATTGGGTTTTAGCTGAGCGGAATGGGGAGCGCGAGATGATTGTCTCCGCGGAGAGAGGGTCGTTGATAGCTGACGAGGATAACCTCGAGTTGCAATTTGCCATGAGCGAAGGGACCGTATTTAGGCGCCAAGTGGGTAAAGAGCCCGTGCTGATGCAGTTTAAGCACGGTACATATAATTTGGATATTGCAAAGCTGGTCGGGAACAAAGCCAAGACAATTTCTCCGGTAAATGCCCTTTCAATCGAGGAACTATGGCGGAAGTCTCATTCTGAGAAGAAAAAACGAAAACGAGCACATTTCTCTGTTGCCTTTCATCGCAAGTGGGCCTTTCCGATTGCAACAATCATTTTTTCTGCACTGGCTGTTCCTTTGGCTATTTTGACGGGAAGACAGGGTCGGGGCTTTGGCGTCCTCTCTTCATTAGGGCTTGTTGCCGGGTACTATTATATCGGCCGTGCGGCGGAATTGAGTGCCCGAAAACTTGAGTTAACGCCGTGGCTTGCTGCCTGGTTACCCAACATAATAGGTGTCTTACTCATCGCCCTGTTTTGGTGGTTTGTCCAAAGGCGTCGGCGATGAGATTTTCAGGACAACTAACTCGGCAATTCATGTTCTGGGTCGCTCTTATTTGGCTAGGTTTGAGCGGCTTAATCTTCTCTGCGAGCTTGGTCGAAGGTATGGCTCTGAAGCAAGCAAACCTCGGTATGAAGGTATTGGCTTGGTCGTCGTTTTTGAAAACGGTCGAGTTCAGTTGGTTGCTCTTACCCTCGACTGGACTTCTCAGCGCACTAATTACTGGAACAATTGCCGCCCGACGTGGCGAGCTTACGGGATTCTATAGCTGCGGGGGACGGCCTTCAACGATTGTCCAAGCCTGGAGTATTGCATCTTTAGCTTGGGTGGCATTGGGGATGGGGCTAGCAGAATATATTCTTCCTGTCGCAAAACACGAACAACTTGGTCTTGATTTAGGACTTGAGAAAACGCAACAGCTTGCCGCCGAACGACGCCCAGTAGAGTGGGTTAGTATCGAAAATTGGCGTATATTTTTACCGACGGTTTCTGCCGAGGGTACGGAGTTTATCGCGCCTCAAGTGTTGGAGATGCGGGCAGGCAAACTGCTATACGTCTGGAGTGCTGAGCGTCTTACATTCGAGAATAACGAGTGGGTCTTGCGCGAAGCGATTCGTTTCTCAATGGATGGGGTACGAAAAGAGTTCGAAGAATGGAACCTAGATTTATCTATATCGCCTCGGGACCTCTGGATGATCGCCGCTCCACCCGCATTGCTTTCTAGAAGTGTACTCCGGGAATTGGTTGAACAGCGAAGAAGAGTCGGTACCGATTACGTAGAGCACGAAGTTTCGCTGGCTCGACGAGTAGGTTACCCACTCGCCTTTTTGCCGCTCCTGTTGATTGTCGCTCCATTCTCCCTAGGGGTGCGTAGAACCCGAAGCTTCGCAGAATCGATTGGTCTTGGGGCCGTCGTTGTAGGCGTCGCATTTGGAGTCGAAGGAATATTTCGAATGTTGGCGTTGGGGAGGCAGCTTACCCCAGCCTGGGGTGGCTGGGGTTTAGCTGTATTTGCCGCAGTGGTCTGGTTACTTTCGGTTATTTACCGGAAGCTCAATCAGCCAAGTCCATGAGCCTTACGAATGATATCGACACAACGGTTTGAGTAACCCCATTCGTTGTCGTACCAACTTAAGACACGAACATAGCCGTCGCCTTTCGCTTGTGTCACGAGGCTATCAAAGACTGACGAGTGCGGATTGCCGATGATGTCGCTCGAGACAACTGGTTCATCGCAAAACTGGAGTACACCCTTCATATTCCCTTCAGCAGCATCCTTGATGGCTTTATTGACGGCTTCAGCATCTGGGCGTTCGTTTAGCTTGACGACAAGGTCGACCACCGAGCCATCTGGTACTGGTACCCGTGCGGCCATTCCATCAAGCTTTCCTGCAAGTTGTGGCAGTACTTTGCCAACAGCTCGGGCAGCACCGGTCGTAGTTGGAATAATATTCTCAGCAGCGGCACGGCTTCGGCGAAAGTCTTTGTGAGGAACATCGGCAAGCCGTTGATCATTGGTAAATGCGTGAACGGTCGTCATGAGGCCGTGTTCGATACCAAATGCTTCGTCCAGAACTTTGGCCAATGGTGCCAAACAGTTGGTCGTACATGAGGCGTTCGAGATGATCTTATGGTTCTTCTCGAGGATCTCATCATTGACCTTGTAAACGACCATCGCATCGATATCGTCTTTCGGCGGTACTGTAAGTAGAACTTTCTTGGCCCCACCCTCGAGATGTTTTTCGAGTGCTGCACGAACCGTGAATACACCGGTGGACTCAATGACGAAATCGATTCCCAGCTTGCCCCAATCGGCTTCAGCAGGGTCACGATGGTTGGTCATCAAAATCTTCTTGTCGTTGACGTAGAGGGCTTCGTCGTCGAAGTTCACGTTCTTGTCGAACGTCCCCATCACTGTGTCGTACTTTAAGAGGTATGACAGTGCCTTGTTATCGTAGAGGTCGTTGATTGCAACGACTTCGAATTCTTCTGGAAGGTCACTCAAAATACGGAAGACACTTCGGCCAATCCGTCCAAAACCATTGATTGCTATACGGATCGTCATACGATACCTCCAACCTTCGCGATATGCGACATAAGTTCGACAGCTCGGTGCGCATAGCCCCAGCCGTTGTCGAACCAGCCTAGCGTTTTGACTATTTTACCATCGAGAACCTGAGTCGCGACGGAGTCGTAGGTACATGAATACGGGCTAATCTTTACATCGCTCGAAACAATCGGGTCTTCCGAATAGGAGACCAGGCCGGGATATCGAGCGGATGCTCCCGTTCGAATCACCTCATTGATAGCGGTGACCGAAACTTCTTTTTCGGTAAAGATTGTCATATCTACCAGCGAACCGTTGGGTACCGGTACCTTGAGGGCAAGACCGCTAATCTTGTTCTCCAATTTAGGGAATAGCTTCTCAAGAAGCTTTGCTGAGCCCGTTTCGGTTGGAATGATGTTGAGACTGGCAGCGCGCGAGCGACGTAGGTCAGTCGCTGGGACATCTGCGAGTCGTTGGTCATTGGTGTAAGCGTGCACACTGGTGAAGTAAATTCGCTCGGTGCCGAACGCGTCATCAATCATCTTCACAATCGGTGCCGTGCAGTGTGCGGTAATCGATGAATTTGAGATGATTCGGTCGTCAGCGGTTAATTCGTCTTCGTTGATGCCCATCACGATGGTCTTCTCTGGCGCGTCAACAGGTGGAGCACAGAGCACCACGTGTTTAGCTCCGGCTTCGAGATGTGACTCGAGCTCTGTCCTAGTCTGGCTCTTACCGGTTGCTTCGACAACGATGTCTACGCCAAGGTCTCCCCAGCGCATAGCACCGCGCTCGGCATCCGAGGAAAAGACTATCTGTCTCCCACGCATGTAAAGATGCCCGTCTGCGACTCGAATTTCGTGAGGAAATCGACCGAGAATCGTGTCGTACTTAAGTAGGTATTCGAGTCCAGCCGGATTGGCGGGATCGCATACTGCGGTGACCATAATATCCTCGCGGTCAGCTAGGATACGAAAAATGTTCCGACCAATACGGCCGAAACCATTGATACCAACGCGGATCATTGCTTCCTCTCCCCGCGCGCAGGGCGCGTTCTCTTTGGTTCGAGAAGAAACTATGCCTGAAATTCAGTAACTCGTCTAGTAGTTACTAATTTTTATCGGGTGGCACGGTAGAGCGTGGATGGGGACAAGCCTCGTAGATATTCGGCGACGGCATCGAGTAGTAGGATATCTGTCTCTGTTTTCTCGATGCTAGGGCGAGCGTTAAAAAACTCACCGAGGTTCTCCCCACCTGCTGCAAGATAATCATTCACAGCGACCTTGAGGATCCTATCGTCGTCCATGGCCTCGGCTCCATCGAAAATTTCAATGCGTCCATTTCGCCGGGTGACTTTGTGCCCGGCTAGATAGGGTAGGAGGTTTGTGCGTCGTTTGGCCATGTGATCGATCATCGTTCTTAGATCGGCGACGGAAATTTTCATCAGCGTGATTCGGTTTGCAAAAGGTAAGACTGAATAGAGTTGTCGATGATTGATCACCCCTCGGGGTAGGTCGCTGCGAACGCCACCTCGGTTTTGAATTGCCAGCTCGGCTCCACTTGATGCTAAAATTGCCTCGGCTACTGTTGAACCCAAAGGCGAATTGCGATGAGGACGACGGGTCAGCGGTGTAATGAGGTGAATTCCCATTGGTGTCTGAGAGAGCTTTGATGCCTCTTTGAGAGCCTTATCGATTATCGTTCGCACATCCAGAGGCGTTTTGAGACGCTCGCCGAGAAAATAGCGCGTCCGGATACCGGTCTCAGGTCCATCGGCCGAACAGGTGCCATCGAAGAATGTTGTAAGACAGAGTGGCAAAGGTGGGAGTACCTCGGTCTCGACTCTCTCTTTGTCTTTGCATACTCGCACGAGGCTTAGATTTCTGGCGTAAGAGCCGCTCTCCACGGTAGCGACGCCGTTAAAGTAATGAGCAACAATTTTATGCGTGTGGCCGCCGAGGGCTACATCAACGGTTCCCGCTGGTAATCGATTGAGCAGTTGGATGAGCTCTTCACTCGTGTCGCACGACGAGATGTCTAATGGGTCGCTGAAATCTTTACACATCGCTCCAAGGTGACCAGCCATCACAACAACATCCGCTCCGTCGGAACGTAGTTTAGCGCTTTTCTCAATGATTTGTGACAGTGGGTCGGGGAATTCTAGCCCGACCACGTTGCGTGGATGGGTTGTGTAGCTGGTTTCAACGGTTGAAACGCCAATGACTCCGATTATGAGATTTCCAACTTCGAGAATCGTGTCCGATTGAAGATTTGGCCAATTGATTTCGGAGGAATCAGATCTAAATATGTTCGCGGATAAAACTGGAAACTCCGCTTCAAACAAACGTTTTTTCAAATAGCCTCTTGGGTCGGTCGGTGCTTCAGGCGTTGCACCGAAATCAAATTCATGGTTGCCGAGAGCCATTGCGTCATAGCGCATTAGATTCATCAGTTTAATGACGTCCCGGCCATGAGCAGCATTGCTCACGTAAGTACCGTGATAGGCATCTCCGCCATCTAATAGTGCCAATTTACCACCCGTCCAGCGGCGGAGTGCATCGATGTAGGCGCTCAGCGCACCTATTCCGCCTTGCTTGGCGTAAAGTTCGCCTCGATAAATCTTGTGAGGCTCTAAATGTCCGTGGATGTCGTTTGTACCTGCGATGAGAACGCAGTTCTCCGCCAGAGGTTTCATGGTTTCGATAGGGTGTGAAGCAACCCCAACGACGAAGATCAAATGTGCCAATAGTGTCATCGTAAACAATTTGGTGACATGAGGTTGAGATTAAATCAATTCATTAAATGTGCCGCACTGCATCACAATAATTTCACTCATTTCCAGAAATGAGAATTGTGTAAGGCATACATGTAGGTCTTAGTAGGCACACGCCTGGTTTTGATCAGATTGAACGATCGCAATCAATTTGTAGCAGAACGGGAATCTTCTAACGCACTGTAATTTAAGCGATAATTAGACATTTGGCAGGGGTGAGTTAATTCCTACAGAAAAAACGATTTCGTTTTGACAGGTCAATTTCGTATCGCTAGTATTCAACCATTCGGAATTGCTTGAGAATTTTAAATTTCTCAAAGCGGGGGTTTAACAGGGGGTAAAGATAAGTATGGATTGGAGTCAATTTGATCCCGAAGGCGCAGCGCGTCAAAGATTTCTTGAGATCGACGACATGGTCGAGCAAATCGATGACTTGGTGCGTTTCAGCGATTGGACCAAAGACGAACTCGTGAACACATTAGATGTGTCATGGTTACATCACGAAAATGGACTGGAGGGTATTGTGTATGCATACCCCGAAATCCAAAGCGCGGTCTCGCTACGTGAGGTAAGTGACACGAGTCTGATGTCGACCTGCCGAACGCTTCGCGTTCAAAAGGCAGCGGTGGACTTTTTCAGAGAGTTGGCAGCAACCGATGGCAAAGTCACTGTGTCAATGCTCGAGAAGCTCAACGGAGACCTTCTGAATAACGAAGAGATGGCGGCGGTCTATCGGAAAGATATCCCGATTCACCGTACCTATTTTCACGACATTGCACAGCCTGAAGATATCCGAGGGGGATTGGACGATCTTTTGGCCTGGGTGAATTCGTCAGAGGCGAGGGACTTACACATCATTGAGCTCGCCTCAAAGGCTCACCACTGGTTCATGCATGTCTTTCCGTTTCCAAAACAGAGCGGGTTTGTAGGGCGGCTCTTCCTTAACTACGTCCTTGAGCGTGGTGGTTACTTGGGGGCCGTGATTCACGCCTCAGACCGTCAGAAGTATTACGAGGCGTTAAAAGGCTCTCGATTAGATTTCCAGAATTTCCTCTGTGATACGCTAGAGAGTAGCTTTGGCAACACCGTTCAGTTTCTCACCCATCATTCGATGGAGAGTCTCAAGCAGGCTTAGTCGTCACTTGTTCGAGGGAGTGCCCTTGAAACTTCAAGATTCTTTGCCATCTTAGCAGCGTTGACCGAGTGGTTGCATAACCGAGTCGTTCTGTTATGCACTCGCCCTGATAACGATAAGAGGCTAAAATGTCTTCATGCGACTCCAATGTGATAACGATGTCTGATCAGCTAACTCCAGGCGATAGCCTGACTGAAGGTGAAGTAACGGTCGAGCTCTACGCTCGCGCGGAGCTACCAACCCAGTTCGGCGACTTTATGATTTTCGTCTTTCGTTCCAACCTCGATAACAAAGAGACAGTTGCGATGTTGCGCGGTGAGCCGAGCGACGCGGAGGGTTTTCCAGTGCGCCTCCACTCCGAGTGCCTAACGGGAGATGTCTTTGCTTCGCATCGATGCGACTGCCGTGAACAGCTTGAGTTTGCGATGAAACAATTTGGACGTCAGGAGTCGGGACTCTTGGTTTATCTAAGGCAGGAAGGCCGAGGCATTGGTCTTGGCAACAAGATTCGCGCCTACGCACTTCAGCAAAACGAGGGTCTCGATACAGTCGAGGCAAACGAGCATCTTGGGTTCGATGACGACCTTCGAGATTACCGGGTATCTGCACTCATCTTACGTATGTTCGGACTGAAATCCGTCCAATTAGCGACCAACAACCCTCTTAAGATCGAGGGCCTGCGAAATGGTGGAATCGAAGTCGAACATCGGATGCCGGTGTTGACCTCGGTCAACGAGCACAACGTCCATTACCTTCAAACCAAAGCCGAGAAATCTGGGCACCTCCTGCCATCCCATTACCTCGGCATCGATAAGGTTCGTCGAGGGTAGAGTGTCTCGGCTCTACTTCGATCACAACGCCGACGCGCCGGTTCTCGACCAAGCTTGGGACGCCTACCGCGCCGGATCCGAACTTATCGGCAATCCTTCTTCGGCCCACCAATATGGTCGCGAGGCAAGCGTAGCGCTTGCCCACGCGGAGCAGACATTAAAACAATGCATCGGTGCGGAAGGTTATAACCTTTGCTGGACCTCCGGCGGTACTGAAGCCGATGCGATGGTGATTGCTGGCTCGGGGCTCCCTGTTCAACTTGTTGGAGCAGCCGAGCACGCGGCGATCCTCGAAAATGCACCAAAAGCCGATGCGATAGCGATAAATGCTGAAGGGCTCTATGTCTTGGAATCCAATTCCCAGGTGAACCAGGAGCGCCTGGTTTGTATTAGTCTTGCAAACAGTGAGACCGGCGTCATTCAACCGGTTGCTGACCTTGTTCGTCAGTTGCGAGCGATGGGGCCGGTTTGGGTCCACTGTGACGGGGTGCAAGCGGCGGGACGTATTGCGCTAAATATTAAGGAACTTGATGTCGATTCGTTTGCGCTTGCAGCCCACAAGTTCGGTGGTGTGCCTGGGATTGGTGCGCTCTTGCTTAAGCCCGAGCGTCGATTAAGCCCAACATTACTTGGCGGTGGGCAGCAATCGGGGCAACGACCTGGAACGCTCCAAGTCGCCGGTCCCATGAGCTTAACAGCAGCGCTGAAAGCGTGGACCCCTGAGCATCGAGAGACCTTGAGGTCTCTTCGAGACAAGTTAGAAACTGACGCGTTGAAGGTCGAAGGTGTCGAAGTTGTCGGGGGGAGTAGTCCTCGTTTGCCTAATACGACATCGTTGCGAGTCACTGGATGCTCAGGAGATGCGCTTTTGATGGCTCTAGATGTTGAGAAGGTCTCTATCTCTACAGGCAGCGCTTGCAGTAGTGGTGCTATCGAACCATCCAAGACACTTCTTGCGATGGGGATGACGGAAAAGGAAGCAGGCGAAGTGATTCGAGTCTCTCTTGGATTTGATCAGACTTATGCAGATGTCGAAGCGTTCATCGCAGCATTCACAGATGTGGTTGGGCGCGCTCGCTCATTTGGGTAGCGCTTTTAATCGAACCTTTCCGTCTCGGATTGAGATTTCAAAGTCAAACTCTTTACCCGGGTATTTGGTTGCAAGTTTTGCTCGCTGCTTTGCTAGGGTTGCAGAAAGTTGTTCTTCGGTAATTCGACGTGAATCGCCAAGGTCTTTTAATGCCTTATTGTATTCGTGGTGGAGACTCGGCTTTGAGCTTTCTACCAGACCATTTGCGGGGGTTTGACGCCGATTGTTTAATGGGCGTCCCATTTCTTTGCGCTCAAGTTGGCGCATCCACAAGCTTTTGAGGCTCGTAAACTTCGAACGGAGATTATTGAGTCGAAAACGACTTGCGGTTCGTTTATTGGCCTCGAGAGCAAGCCGGTTCAACGAAGCTTCAAAAGTCTCGATTTTTTTCATAGGCGGAATGCGTTCTCGACCTGAGACAAACATCTCAAAATGAACCTTGACTTGGTTGAGCGTGGCTTCAAGCTGTTGAATCTTTTTGTCCACTGAGTCAGTCATTGGATGCCTTCGCCTGAGGGCTCTGAGTAAAATCTGCCCTGGTTAGAAGCTCAGCGATTTCCTCTTGCGCATTCGTGATTTCCTTGATGCCGCGTTGGTAATAATTAACCACAAATGAGAAGGCAATTGGCTCGTCATTGTTTGGAAACGCATAGCCAGCTAGCCCACTGGCTATTGACAGTGTACCAGTCTTTGCTCGGACCTTGCCGACAGCACTCGAGTCCTCGAAGCGAGAGGATAGCGTTCCAGAGCGGCCAGAGACCGGTAGCGTGGCTAAATAGTCAAACCGGAGGGGATGCTTCCACATAAACTCTAGAAGCTCGACAGTTTGGGCCGTACTCACCTTGTTGACGTCATGAAGGCCACTTGCATTGCCGAAAGTTGGTGCTGTTTTTTCTTTTGGTAGGAATTGTTGAGCAAAAAGCGACATGGCTTTTTCACCACTGCTCCAGTTGCCAACCCCTTCAGATGCTTTGGCCCCGAGTGCTCTCAGGAGCTGTTCGGCCATAAAATTATTCGAATAGTGGTTAACCTTAGCGGCTAGCTCCAAAAGCTGTGGTGAATCGAAGGATGCAAAAGGTTCAGTCTCTTGAGGCGCTTTTCCTGGTTTGACCATGCCGTTCACTTCGATACCTACCTCTTCTAAGATTGAGATAAAAACTGCTCCGGCATGGCGGTCAGGGCGCGTGATTCTTCTCCAGTAACCCAGTGGCTTACTGCCAAGCGGGATTTGTCCGGTGACCTCTACAACATTTTTACCATCTTGACGTTCTTGGATATCAACTTGGATTCGGCTCCTACTATGAGATTCAGTGGTGGCTTTTGATTGAATGATAACCTCAGATGATCGAGGCTCAACAACGACCGCAGCGGGGAGCCCAATTTTTTGTGCGGGGTAAACGTGCACAAGGACCGAATTAAAGCCTACGGAGAGAGCGCCAGCGGGGGCCATATAAGAGGACGACGACTCATCTTGCTCGAGGCCCGCCGCAAAAAGGGGCCCATCGAAGGCGCTACCATCGACGATGATATCGCCATTTATTCTTCGAACTCCCATGTACTTGAGGCGCTGGGCGGCGTACCAGATTCGCTCGGGAATAAGCCAGGGATCTCCGTCACTGCGAATAGTAAGCGACCCTTGTATTGTTCCCTCGATTGGGGCGTCTGCGAAGAGCTCAAGTTTGAAGACATGGTCGGTGCCAAGCGCATCTAAAGTTGCTGCGGTCGTGAAGAGTTTTTGCAGAGAAGCTGGCACGAGCATGTCCTCCGCGTTGAATTCGACAATGGGCTCGCCTGTCTTTAGTCGAACTGCCTTGAAGCTGACCTTGCTTGAGGGATGAGAGATTCGCTCGAGCACTTCAGTGATTTCCCGCGACAGGTCGTCCGGTGGAAGCGTTAGCAGGAGCGAGAGAGCGATGTGAATTGTTGAGACACTAAGCATACTTAGGTCTTAGCCATTACTTGATATCGATTCCAGAGAAAGATGTTTCCGAGCAGTGGGAAAGATAAAAGAAATGAACCGGAGTGTGCCTCGTTGCTTGGGGGGGGGGATGAGACACACCCCGGACAAGCATACCTTACTGTCACCCCTACACGATTGCAAGCGATTTGTGGGGGTAATCCTTACTTTTAGCGACCGCGCCGTTGTGCTTTGGACATCCGCGGCTGCATTGGGTTTTGTTGCATCACCATCGGAGGCTTCTCAAGGTGAAGCTGATACCACTGCATGTTGTAAGATTTCATCTTCATCTTCTTGCCGTTTTGTAGGGCTTGAAGGTTGTCTTTGAGCTTTGGATCTTCTGGGGCTTTCTCTACGCCTTTGGCCAGGACCTGCTGGGCGGATTCTCGTTCTCCGATCTGATTCAGGAGATAAGCTCGAACACTCCAATACAGCCCGCTTTTCTTCGCCTTTCTCTCAATATCACTCAGAGTTTTGCGCATAGCGTCATGGTTTTTCTTTTTGTAATGGATCACTGCGAGCATCATGGAGCCCATCCAATGGCCAAACCGTCGGGAGCGTTCGAGGTAAGGCATGGCTGCCCCAAAGTCTTGCTGCATGAAATGGATCATACCAATCTGGTTATCCAATTGAACTTCGAGGCCAATTTGAGCCTTGGCAATGACTCGCGCCTCTTCAAGTACTTTCAGAGCATTGGCTGTTCGAGGTGGACGCGCCTGAAGTTCTTTGGTGACCGCTGCAAAGGTGCCCTCCATCGCCTTGAGGGTTTTCCTCGCAAGCACAAAGAAAGCCACAATGGCGGCCATGACACCTGGAAGGGCGGATTCGCCTGGGGTCAGAAGTGTGGACGCTGTAAATGCTACACTTATGAGAGCACCAAGTCCGAGAGATATAAGCAGGTTTTTCATGTGATGAGCTACTCCGTCTATCGAGCGCCCATAGCAATGAGGTGAAGCTCTGTAAACGGTCTCTAGCTAGGAAGGCTCACGTCAATCGGGAGTGTTAGCCCCGGAGAATCGGCAAATCTCCTGATTCGTTCGAGCATTGGAAAGGTTAACTCTTGTCCTGCTCGTGCGATCACCACCCCACTGGTCGTAAGTACTTCAGCCTCCAGTCTCATACCGGTGCTTAGGTCATTGACTTGGCACTGTTTGCGCGTTCGACGTTCCTCCAGAGCCAAAATCTTGCTTACATGTGCCAAAATATCTGGATGAATAGGTGGGTCGAAGTCGAGAGGCTTAAGATGCGCGGGGTCCTCCGGTACAAACTCTAGAAAGTGGTCAGCGGTCTGGATGAGCACCGCCCCTTGGAGAGCTCGAGGTAGCTCTTGGAAAGGTAACTCGAAAAGCTCGGGCGTAAGTGCCTGATCTTGTCGACGGATAATAGCAGTGACCCCTTCGAATCTCGGGATCTGAGCCATGAGTTTAGCTGCGACTTCTGGATGCTCTCTGTAGCGGCGTCGCTCAGCCGCTGTAATCTCCATTCCGCTGTCTTTTCTCTCGAGTAGCTCTTTCGGCAACGCAACACATCCAAGTTTTGAGAGAAGTGCCGCTATCTCAAACTCCCAAGCGTCCGGCAGTCCCATTGCCTCCGCGAGGACCCGCACGGGTCTTCGCAATCGAATCGCCTGACCGAAAGCCGCTGGGTTAAGCATTGCGAGGATATCGGCCAAGGTTCTCACGATACCGCCGACGGTCTTTTGGAGGACATCCGTGGTGACATTGTCTTGTTTAGACTTTTCGAGAAGTCCGAGGAGGATTTCTTGCAGATGCGCGGCCTCGACCGGTTTCGTGACGTAGCGTGCGATCTTACCTTCGTTTACTGCACGCATTGCTGCGTCGATGTCTGCGTGTCCAGTCAAGAGTACCCGAATGGTCTTTGGTTGTGCCGCTCGGACAGCTGCGAGAACCTCGGCACCGTCGGCTTTGGGCATTCGCATATCGCTAATAACAACGTCGAACCTCTCGCCCGCGTTGATACGTTTGATGGCTTCGAGAGAGTCGCTTTCGGTCGAGATCTCAAATGATTTTCGAAGATTCAAACGAAGGCCATCGAGGATGAACGGTTCATCATCTACGCATAAAAGTTTAGGCTTCCGGGCCTTGGCGCTCGCCTTTCGGTTTCGTCTGGATTGCCCCTCGGTCATTGTTTCCTCTAGGTGTAATATTCGTTTCGTGTTACTCCGATTGTAATGGGAACGGGAGGAGAGTTCTAGGTGGAAGCCACAATTGAAAACAAACCGCGCCCATTAAGTGAATGGTCGACGAACGAACGTC
>JAYYQC010000097.1:0-12564 GCA_036128675.1 Myxococcota bacterium
TCATCGACGGTATTTGGTCGGAAGGCATTGCGCACCTCAGGCCGATTGAACGCTATCCGCACCGTGCCATGGGCCTTTGCGCGGTGATAAGTGATGTCGGTGAAGTCAAAGCCCGGAACAACGTCCCAAACATTGGGGTCAAAAATCTCTGAAACCATCGTAAACTCCAATCTCGTTGATTGCCTCGTCTAACATGGCCATTGAGGATCGACCAGACCCCCGAAAACGAGGTAGAGTGCTCCCATGGTTGGGAACTGGATACAGAGCGGCGAAATGCGGCGGATAGGCATCGCTCTCCTCATCATCGGCTTGGTAGGCTGTAAAGCTCGAAACCCTGAATACTCAGGTAAAAAGGTCCTCGAGTTCGCGATTGAGTCAAAAGTAGGTAGTCTCGACCCAATCCGCGCAGCGAGCAGCTACGACCACTGGGCGGCCGCACCAGTTTACGAAAGTCTCTTCCAATACAATTACCTCGCGAGGCCAAGTCGCTTAGAGCCAAATCTTCTGGCCAAAATGCCTACAATCTCCGAGGACGGTCTCACCTATCGTTTCGAACTCAAGCCCGGGACACTTTTTCATGATGACCCCTGTTTTCCGGGCGGGAGCGGCCGTGAGTTAATCGCAGAGGATGTCATTTTTTCTATTAAGCGGATGGCGAACTTGAAACTTCGCCCTAAGGGTTGGTGGATTTACAATGATCGAATCGCCGGCTTCGATACCTACAAAGATCGTCAACGCAACCGTCCGATTGGTGCCCCTTTTAATTATGACGAGCCAGTGGAAGGGCTTCGCATTACGGGACGCTACACCTTTGAACTAAAGCTTAAACGTCCGTATCCACAGCTGCTCTCAGTCTTGGCAATGCCCTACACCAGCGTTATCGCGCGCGAGGCGACTGAAGCGTACCGCGATGAGTTCCATAAATTTGCGGTCGGTACGGGTCCCTTTAAGCTCGAAAAGTGGACCCCGGGTTCTGAACTTGTTTACACACGTAATCCCAAATACAGAAATGAACTCTACCCTGGTGCTTCGTCGGCAGAATTGGGCGATGAAGAGGCGGGCCTCCTCAAAAATGCTGGCAGACGCCTCCCACTCCTTGATGTCATTGTCATACACGTCATCGAAGCATCGCAACCCCGGTGGTTGAAGTTCAGAGTCGGCGACTTAGACTTCGCGACCGTACCTGCTGAGTTTCACGATGCCGTGTTCACCAAAGACATGCAGATCAGGCCCAATTTTCAAGAACAAGATATCGGCGTTCATAAGGTAGCGCTCCTCGACTATATTTACCGGGGCTTCAACATGAACGACCCGGTCTTCGGAGGAGAAAAGGGAAAACCACTCCGCCAAGCTATCGCGATGGCGATCGATCACAATGAATTTAACGATGCTTTCTACAACAACACGGCCGTGGTTTACGATGGTCCTATTCCACCCGGGCTAAGCGGTCATCCCGACAGTGCGATATCCCCTTATCGGGGACCGCAGATAGCGCGGGCTAAAGAATTTTTATCAAGCGCCGGCTATCCAGAGGGCAAGGGTCTTCCTCCACTTGAGTTCGAAACCTCGATCGGAGGTAACAGCAAAGAGCAGGCCGACATGCTTGCCCGACAACTCTCCCAAATTGGGATCTCCACCAAGATCAACTTCAACCATTTCCCAGAGCTGGGAGATAAACTTCATCGAAACAAAGCACAGTTCTTCGGCATCGCATGGAACTCCGACTACCCAGACGCAGAGAATAATCTCGCAATGTTTTACGGACCCAATACTGGTGCCATGAATCACTTTCATTATCAGAATCCGGTTTACGATGCCCTTTATCGACGTGCCTCAACCATGGTCGACAGTCCAACCCGAACCAAGCTCTACGAAGAGATGCGCGACATCATTATCGAAGATGTCCCTGCGGTCGGAGCACTCGCACGTACCCGAATGTACCTGTGGAACCCCAGGCTTCAGAATATGAAACCTAGCGAGATTTGGTACGGCTGGCTCAAGTACCTTGATGTGGAGACACGATGATTGGAATTATCGTTAAGCGTCTCATTCAGGGCGTCCCAACCGTATTCGGCGTAACGCTCATTACGTTTATCCTCTTCAATGTTGTCGGCGGTGACCCCGTGACTCACTATTTGGGCAAGAGTGCAAACCCCAAAGAAGTTGAATTGATGAAAAAAGAGTATGGTCTAGACCAACCACTTATCAATCAATACACCGATTTCCTCGAAGAGATTGTCACCTTTGACTTTGGACGGTCCTACCGAACACGCGACCCGGTCTCAGAGATGCTCCTTGACCGCATTGGGCCATCACTAAGCCTCACGCTCCCCGCACTCGTCCTTACGACTTTGTTGGGTATCGCGATTGCACTGCTCTCCACTTACAATCGAGGGCGGACCATCGACCGGTCACTCGTCGTGCTGGCAGTCGCCGGCATGAGCGTCAGTTTTCTCGTCTACATCATTGTGGGTCAGTACTTCTTAGCATTTGAATTCCAGCTCTTTGAAATCCATGGTTATCGCGATGGTTCTCTTTCTCGCTGGCAATATCTAGCACTTCCAATTCTGATTCTCACAACAGTGGGCCTTGGCTACGACAGTCAATATTACCGAGCGGTCATGCTCGAGGAGCGTCAAAACGACTATATCCTCACCGCTCAAGCGAAAGGTCTTAATGACCATCGAATTATGTTCCGACATATCTTATCAAACGCCCTGATCCCAATCATCTCTAGAATCATGATATCGGTGCCATTCTTGGTTACCGGTTCTCTTTTATTGGAGTCCTTTTTTGGTATTCCCGGTACAGGAAGTCTCCTCCTTGAATCTCTTATGAGTGGTGACCTTCCAGTCATCAAAGCCTTTACGGTGATGGTGTCGCTCCTCTTCATCTTTTCGAATATTTTGACTGACTTACTCTATATCTGGGCCGACCCGAGGGTGAGACCGTCATGAATGGACAGGTCAACTCAACCCGCGATTTGAAGGAGCGCGTCATCAGACGCTTTTCAAAGAGCCCCATTGCGATGATCAGCATTTCGGTAATCGGAATCTATGCATTTGCCGCGCTATTGGTGACTGCTGGGCTCATCGCAACCGATGTCGATACGCGTGTAGGCGAGAAATTCATGTCGCCCAACTTCTCGGCCTGGCTCGGGACCGACCGCTTGGGGCGTGATATTCTCAGTCGAGTGATCTACGCCAACAAGATTGCGTTCATTGTCGGCCTTGTAACCGCAACTCTTTCTGTCCTGCTCGGAACAATACTCGGAGCGATAAGCGGCTTCTTCGGAGGCTGGATCGACGCTTTGGTTGTATGGCTCTATTCCACTGTCGAATCGATACCGTACCTTCTGCTTTTAATCGCTATCAGCTACATCACTGGGACCGGACTTTCCGGCGTTTACTTAGCCTTTGTCCTCACCTTCTGGGTTGCTCCGTGTCGAGTGATCCGTGGCGAGGTGATCAAACTAAAGGAAGCAGAGTATGTTATTGCTGCTCAGGCGATGGGATACGGGCCACTACGAATCCTATTTCGACATATTGTACCCAACACGGTTCACCTCTCGTTGATAAACTTTACCCTGATCTTTGTCGCGGCGATTAAGAGCGAAGTTATCCTCTCCTACCTTGGCCTTGGTGTTCAAGGAGAACCTAGTTGGGGTACGATGATCGACCAAGCGCGGGCCGAGCTCGTAAACGGGTTCTTCTGGCAAATTGGCGGTGCCACGATTGCGATGTTTATCTTGGTCTTGGCATTTAATGTCGCCGCAGACACACTCCAGCGCGCCCTGGATCCGAGAGACGTACAATGAGTACCTTGAGCGAAGTCGCACCGGCCCCCATCCTTAGTATCCGAGAGCTTTCCGTCGAGATTCAAGCTTACGACCGACGCTTTCTCGCCACCAAAGGTATCGGCCTCGACCTCTGCCAAGGGGAAGTGCTCGGTCTCGTGGGAGAATCCGGCTGCGGAAAGACGCTCACCTGTAAAGCGATTATGGGTCTTTTGCCCGAGGGCGTAGCCAAAGTTCAAACCGGCGAGGTGCTCTTCGCCGGGCACGACCTCACCCGAGCTTCCCGAACAACGATGCAGGAGTTTCGAGGCAACACACTCAGTATGATTTTCCAGGATCCGCTTAATGCGCTAAATCCTGTTCTAACGATTGGCGAACAGCTCGCCGAAGTCTTAAAAACGCACACAACCCTGAAGCGAAAAGAGATTTACGACGAGGCCCTCTTAATGCTTCGTAGAGTTGGGCTCCCCGATGCTGCTCGAAGGATGCGAGCTTACCCTCATGAACTCTCGGGTGGTATGCGGCAACGCGTCGTCATCGCAATGGCCCTTCTCATGGAACCAGATGTAATTATTGCAGATGAGCCAACAACTGCGCTCGATGTGACAGTCCAAGCGCAAATTCTCAAACTGCTAAAGAGCTTTCAGCGAAACCACAACACGGCGATCCTATTGGTTACCCACGACCTAGGGGTTATAGCCGAAATGTGTGACCGAGTAGCTGTAATGTACGCTGGCCGAATCGTGGAAACCGGGACTACCGAAGCAATATTTGACCACCCTTCGCACCCCTATACAGCAAAACTTTTGGAAGCCAGCCCTAGAGGACGTCCAGTTCCTCGAGGTGAACTTAGCGTCATTCCAGGTATTGTTCCCAGTGATCCTGATTCTCTCTCCGGCTGTAAATTTGCACCGCGATGTGACCGCGTCCAAGAAGTATGTAAAGGCACCGAACCACAGCTCAAAAGAGTCCGAGAAGGGTCAACCCGAATCGATCCTCACCTCGTTAGTTGTTTCATCGCATTTGAAGAAGCCGAGGGAGCTCAATATGACATCGAATGAAACACCACTCCTTGAGGTAAATAATTTATCGATGCACTTCACGAGCCGCGCGTCCTGGTTTTTAGGCGAGCCTACGTACACCTACGCCCTCAATGACCTCTCGATGAAGGCGCATGCGGGTGAAATCGTCGGAGTGGTAGGCGAATCCGGCTGTGGAAAATCAACACTCTGCCATTCTATCCTTCGTTTGAATCAACCAACTGAAGGTGAAATCATATTCGAAGGTCAAGATCTCACCAGTCTCAATGACGCCGAGCTTCGAGCCATCCGAAAGGAAATTCAGATCGTCTTTCAGGATCCACTCGCATCCCTGAATCCAAGAATGACAATTGGGGCAATGCTCTCGGAAGCGATGCGTTTTCACAATGTAGTCGAGCCTAACAAGGTCGAAGAGCGAGCCGCATGGCTCCTCGAACTTTGTGGACTGAATGCCGACGCACTCCGGCGTTTCCCCCATGAGTTCTCGGGAGGACAGCGACAGAGAATTGGCATCGCTCGAGCTCTCTCTGTTTCTCCGAAGCTCTTGATCGCAGATGAACCTGTCTCGGCATTGGATATGAGTATCCAGGCTCAACTCCTCAACCTTCTCTATTCGTTAAAGCGAGAGTTCGATCTGACGATATTGTTCATCTCGCACGATATGAAAGTCGTCGAACACTTTTGCGACCGGATTTACGTCATGTACTGCGGTTCCGTCGTCGAGCATCTGCCAGCGCGAAGGTTAAAGAGTGACGCGCGCCATCCCTACACTCAAGGGCTTCTCGAAGCGATACCCGTAGATCACCCACGCGACCGCCGCGATAATGTACCGATCTCCGGCGAGGTACCCAGTCCACACACGCGCCCAACCGGCTGCTCATTTTCGTCCCGATGCCCACTCGCAGTAAGCTCATGCGCGCACTCGACGCCTGCTACTGAACAATTGACACTGGACCATCAGGTCGCCTGTCCGGTAGTGGTGCATCATACACGCTAACCCAGCGAGCCGTGCACGCTAACCAAGATCGAGGAAAGAATGTCAGCCGATATCAATCCAACAGAAATTAAGATGAACCGAGAAGAGCGCTGCCTCTCAATTTCTTTTGACAACGGAAAGACCGCGGTCTTGAGTTACGAGTTCCTGCGGGTTTATTCCCCATCAGCTGAAGTGCGCGGCCACTCACCTTCACAGGCTGTACTCCAGACCGGAAAGGCCAACGTGATGCTTACTGACATCAAGACCGTGGGCCACTACGCCGTCCAACTTTCTTTCGATGACGGCCACGATAGCGGACTTTATACATGGGAATACCTGCACGAAATCGCGGTACAACGCGATACACTCTGGGCAGACTACCTCGCCAAGCTCGAGGCAGCTGGCGAAAGTCGGTGACGAGAAAAAGAGGGCGACAGCCACCACACAAACACGACAACCAACCTTCTGTCGCCCTCTTTTCAACGAGAGATAGACTCCCTCGCACCACTCATGAAAACAGTTGCATAAGACGTGCCAATAAGATTTGACCCAATTCGGCCGAAATCGGTAGTAAATGGGCAAGATTCTGACATCCGCCGTCCTCTGAGACGTCGGAAGGTCGACAGGTGATGTATGAGCTATGGAATTTGTTTTGTTTGCCTAGGTAATATTTGCCGCTCGCCAACTGCCGAGGGCATCTTTCGACAGAGACTTTCAAGCCTCTACCCTGAGGCGAAAATACATATCGACAGCGCGGGTACAGCCGGGTACCACGAGGGTGCGCGAGCCGATCCCCGCTCTCGCGCCGCTGCGGCTGAGCGAGGCTATCACCTGGACAGCCGTGCGGCTCAATTCAAGCCAAACGACTTCAGCCGCTTCTCACTTATCCTCGCAATGGACACGGAAAATCTTCATAACCTCCGAGCCATTGCTCCAAGCACATTCGAAGGCGAGCTTCGCCTCTTTAGAGACTTTGACCCTCTCGCAGAGTCGGGAGCATCGGTACCAGACCCCTATTACGGCGGTGCACGAGGCTTCGAAGACGTTTTGGACATGTGCGAACGCACCTCAGATGGTCTCATCGCGTACCTAAAAGAAATTGGTGAGCTCTAAACCCAATGTATTGCCTTGGCCCTCGATGAAAGCTCAGGCAAAGGAAGAACTATGACAGACACAAAGAAACCCATCGTTCTATCAGGGATCCAACCCTCCGGTAATCTCAACATTGGTAACTATATCGGTGCGATGAAAAATTGGGTCGCTCTTCAAGAAGATTACGATTGTATTTTTCTTATCGTGGACCTTCATGCGATTACCGTCAGCCAGGTTCCAGCCGAGCTCAGAAAACGCTGCCTCTCATTTCTGGCGCTCTATATCGCGTGCGGTATCGATCCGACCAAGAGTACCATAGCTATCCAGTCGCATATTCCACAGCACGCGGAGCTAGCCTGGGCCTTAAATACGTTCACGTATATGGGTGAACTCAACCGCATGACCCAGTTTAAGGATAAATCCAAGCAGCACGAGGCGAATATCAACGTCGCCCTCTTCGATTACCCAGTGCTGATGGCCGCCGACATCTTGCTTTACCAGGCGGATCTTGTGCCTGTCGGTGCCGACCAAAAACAGCATCTTGAGCTAACCCGCGACCTCGCCGAGCGCTTTAACAATCGGTTCTCGCCGACCTTTAAGGTACCCGACCCGTTTATTCCCAAAGTGGGAGCACGCGTCATGTCACTGCAAGAGCCCGAAAAGAAAATGTCGAAATCGGATGAAAACGAAAATAATTTCGTATCAATCCTTGAACCAATTGATTCAATTCGTCGAAAATTCAAACGCGCAGTAACCGATTCAGGTTCAGAGATCCGCTACGATGAAACCAGACCGGGGCTGGCAAACCTTCTCAGCATTTATTCCGCCTTCTCCGAAGAGCAGATGAAAGACGTCGAAGCACATTTCGAAGGTAAAATGTACTCAGACCTCAAGAGCGAGATTGCGGACCTCGTAATCTCAAAACTTGAACCGATCCAGAATCGTCACAAAGAACTGATGGGCGATAAGGGAGAACTCGAACGCCTCTTGAAGACGGGGGCGATGGATGCGCAGCGTCGTGCGCATCGAACCCTAAGTAAGGTCTACAAAAAGATGGGGTTGGTGCAGCTGCCCCGATAATGGCTCCTTAGTTGAGGGCCATATTTTTGAAGTGTGCAAGATTATCACTTGCGAGGTTCAGACGCCGCGCGAGGCCACGAGCCACGACCTCGTAGAAGGCCTTTCCAAGCGCCAAATCGGCAGAGCATAGACCTTCTAGGTCGTCTCGCTTGAGCTCGAGAACACGCGTGGTTTCGGTAGCTTCAATTGTCGCAGTTCTTAGATGCCCTTGGAGTACCAAGGCCATTTCGCCGAAATGTGACCCCGAGCCGAGTCGCGCAATCTCTTCGCTGTCACCGCTGGCCGAGTCAACCTTCATGACCTTCACGGTTCCCATTTCAATGATGTAGAGCGAGTCAGCTGCCTGCCCGGTGCGGAAAAGTGTCGAACCAGCGTTGAAGCTTGATTCTTTTGCCACGCCAGCGATCTTATCCAAATGTTCTTCACTCAAATCCTGAAACAGAAAAGAGGTCTTCAATGTCGACTTGCTCATCGTCTTCAACCTTCGTTGGTGCCGTCTTGGCGTTATCCAGTGGTTCGCTTGTTAGCCGAAAGAACCTTCAGACTCAATCACCATCGGTCATCGATTAGTCTCGGGGTTCCAACAATCCTTCAAATAAGCTCGGATCCAGTTCCTCTACCCCACTGAAACCTAAACGAACGGAGACTTGAGGTGCGTTTTGCCAAGGCCAAATGGCTGCAAAGGCCAGTAATCCATCGTCCTCTTCACGAATGAAGAGAAACTGGTCATCACGAAGTCCGCCCATAATTGACGCAAGATGTCGGACGTCTTTAGAGGCACCGGGTAGAGACTCTTCTTCAAAGCCTTTTGAAAAAATAGACTCTAAGTCCGCCCACACACTTTTAATGTCGTCTCTCGACAGTACCCGCATCACGACATGCTCGAACCGGTCGTCAACTACCCAGCCAGAACGAAGGAGAGGTGCTCTCTCAAGAGCTTCAAGTACATTTTCGATTGCTACACTTTTGTGTTCCGACATGCGAACCAGCCCCCTCTCTAGTCGTAGATACCGCGATCCAATTCGAACGTTGGTCCGAAACTGTGATCCTTAACACATTACACAAACACTCGATTTGCATCCAACCATTATTCTCGATAGCTGCACGGTCGGTCATTTGCGACCACCCGAAGACCTCTGCTACCATCAGAGGCTGTAGAAATTGATGAGGGCCCCAATTTTTATGCTAAAATTCACCGCGCATAAGTTTTACCCAGGGGTCACATTGGTTGTGAGCGGAGAGGAGTCCATCCTCTTCGGCGTGCCGAACGACGCGTTCAAAGCAACGAAGCAATACTGCACCGACCACAAGCTCCCATTTCCAAGAACTCTCGTGGCACCGCCGCGGATGGTCGTGATGGGAACGCCGCAATTCAACCCCGAATTCTTTCTCTACGACTTTCTTTTCGTCTACGGTGCCGCGTTCAAGCCACAGCTCGCAAATGAGAGGCTACGACTTGTCATGCCGAGTGACCGAGCATCGGCGATTCTCAAGGCACTTCGCCTCACGTTGACCGGCCCTACGCTCTCGGAGCTTGAAAGCTATACGGATGCCGCAGGAAATCGCGCTGTCCCGCAAGAAGACGCTGAGTATCTTACGAGCGTCGCTGACTTCATGGCGATTAAGCAAGGGGACCAACCACGCCCCTTGGAGACAATGGTCGAATCAATTACCTTCGATACTGGAGATCTCGTCACCATTCTCGATGGCGATATCAAGCTCAGGAGAGATGAGAGCGGGTTTGAGGTCATCGACCGTACTGGCCAGAGCCAAGTGATCGACTTCGAGTTCCCTGAGCAGGTAATCCCCTTCTCGACCCTGCCCCGGCCTCTGGCTCCCGAGACCCCTATGTCGCTTGGCGTCAAACCCCTGGGTGCTCGAAGTGGCTTTGACCTCTCCGGCCCTTGCACCGGGTTCCTCATCTGGGTGAACGGACGCATTGTCCTCTACGATGGCCCAGTCGCGACCCGCTTTCTCCTGACTCAGCTAGGCCTCGGGCTTGAGGACATCGATGTCGTGATCCTGAGCCACTGCCACGAAGACCATATGGGGGCATTCGTCGAGCTGATTACGAGTGGACGGAAGCCCAAGTTTATTACCGGCGAACCCGTCTATCGAGCAACGCTGGACAAGCTCGCGAGCTTCTTTGGTAAACCGGCCGACGAAGTAGCCGAGCTCCTCGACTATCAGCCGGTGAATGTTGGCGAACCATTTGACTGCCTTGGCGCAAACTTTGAGCTCTTTTATACCGTCCACTCAATCCCAACCGTCGGGTTAAGGGTGGAAGTGAAGGATGAGTTCGGGGAAACCCATGGCGTCGTCATCTCGGGGGATACGCTTCATCACGAAGGCTTGGAGAAGCTTCATCAAGAGGGCCTACTGCCGCAGCAGCATCTTGATCGGATGAAGCATTTGGTACCAGACACGCGCCGTCAACGGCACGTCTACTTTTGCGATGTGGGAGAGTCGATCATCCATGGGCATCCAAAAGACTGGGTCGACCACGATAATCGTGTTGTCTATTATCACTGCCCTGATAACGAATACACACGCTCGTTTAACCGAGAACTGGCGATACCGGGAAAGACACTGAATATCCTGTCACCTCGTCGACTTCATCCAATGATCCCGCTGAGGGTTCAATCGGTACTCAGCCATCTAGGTTTAGACAACGAGTCGCTGCATATCGCCCTCGCGATGGCAGCATCGGTGGAAATGGCCGCTGTAGGCGAGCACCTCTGCACTCATGAAACTGCGCAAGATCTCTTTATTATTGTATCTGGAAGTGCTCGGGTTAAAGTCGACGACCACCCTTCCGAATGCATTGGACCTGGTGACTACTTCAGCTCCGACCCCATCTTTTGGGACTCCCAAAACTGCTCTCAGTTGCGAGTTACCGCCGAGACGCCGCTGGAGTTCATTCGGCTCGGAAGAAGCTCGGTGAACGAGGCTCTAGCAAATGCGAAGGCTCGCGCGATATTGGAAGAGCGCGCGACAAACAAACTGCTGCTTGACCAAGTACCGTCTCTCAAATCCCTCTCCTACCGCGATCGCCTCCGACTTGCTGAGGGGCTACAGAGTATCGAGCTCTCCGCAAACGATGGTCTCTCGCAAGACAACAACCCAGGCCTCTACTTCCTGCTTGAAGGCGAGATTGACGCTATCAGCATCGAAGGGAAGACGTGTCGGGTCAATCAACGTGAAGACCAGGGCGTCTTATTGCAAAACCAACATAAGCTAGGTGTTGCCGAACTCCGTACCACAACCGGTTCACATTTAGTTAAAATTGGCTCTGAACAAGTCAATTGGTTCCTGAATACCTTTAAAGGGATTGCATTTAACTTAGCTCGACCGAGCTAAGCCCCCGCTCGCCCCCTAAACTTGGCTTCGTCTCGTTTTGAATCTAGAAACTCGAACCCGCGGTGCGGTTTTCAGGGCACTTGGTACCCTGCAAAACTCGCTACCAAAGAAGAGTGACTAAGACCCGCTATCGGTTGCGGTGTCATCACCGCTAGAGCTGGCATTCTCAAGCTCTTCAAGGCCGACGGATGCAGCACCCTTAGGGTCGATAAAGAAGGTGGCCTCGGTGATAAAGCGGACCCGCAAGAGGCCACGAGGAATCTCAGTGAGTTGGTCGGTATCAATCGAGGCCTTGCCACGAACACGCAAAGAAAACTCACGGTCCTCATCGCCCATTTGACCGTTGAGATACGATTCACCGCCTTCAATAAACTGAAACTCGAGATCCTTAGGCCCACCATCTTCACCATCGCTACCTTCGATACGACCAATGGTAAACCAGGCAAGCCTATCATTGGGATCTGCATCCAAGGTATCCGCGACCTGAACCTGAAGCTCGGGAACTGGTATACTCACATCTGATCGTTCAAGTCTCAAAACGAGACGATTGATTTCCAGGCGGTTAATGATCTGACCAGCCTGGTTAATCGCCTGATAAGCGTCTTCATTGTCGCCACCAGGTTCCGGGGTGAGATCGACTGGTACCGGTGGTGAGGTTAAATCAACATCGTACTGAACCCGAGGTAAGTCACTTGGCCAAATCGCGGGTATACCGCGCGAACCTTCGGGAAGAATGCCTTGAGCCAACAACGATGATTCAACGTTATCGATGGCATCCCCGAGGTCCACATCTACCGCGAACTGGTCGACGCGTAATCTGATCGGAACCCCGCCTCCACACGCTTCAAGGATGAATGTAAGCCCAATGAGGACGAGTGCTCGCATTGTCCAGCTAGAGTCATATCGCTTCAACATGATTACTCCTCCACTGTGATTACTGGATTACCGTCCAGTAGAGACTCAAGAAATCGGTTAATACTCCGCACCGCATCATCCTGCGAAAATGCGACAAAGTGTCCGTCTACGGCAGAACCTCGTGGTACTCTCACCCAGCCCTTCGCAGCTTCACCGCCACTACCGACAATCGGTCCACTGACCTTCGTGATTGTATCTGGGATACGATAATCAGCCGCGTCGTCTCCTAATTCTCCAACCAAATCAATCACTGGAAGCCCTGACGCTTCCATAAGCGCGAAATGAGTTGCATCGGGCGTAAATGA
>JAYYQC010000098.1:0-11810 GCA_036128675.1 Myxococcota bacterium
GCTTGGCATTCGGAGTTCAGCGAAACCCTCGATTATATCTACGAGGACACCTTCTACAGAACTCAGCTCAATGGCAATCAACGTGCGGGGGTGCTCACCATGCTCGGGTTTCTGAACAGTCACTCGAAGCTGACCCATCCATCTCCCGTTCTACGAGGCGTCTTTGTGCAAGAACGTTTCCTCTGCACACCGCCACCGCCTCCTCCGGGTGATGTGCCGGCGCTTGAGGATACCAACAATGGTCAAGAGCCCAGGACCAACCGAGAGCGCTATGCCAACCACACCAACAACCCTGCGTGCTTTTCATGCCATGAGAGCATCGACGGCATCGGGTTCACCTTCGAAAACTACGACGGCCTTGGTCAATGGCGGGATAACGACAATGGCTACCCAGTCGATGCAACCGGAAAGATATTGAACACCGATGTCGATGGACCGGTGCAAAACGCCGTGGCTATGGCAAAGGCCCTGTCTCAAAGTAAGACTGTGCATCAATGTCATGTGAAGCAATGGTTCCGTTACGCTTTTGGGCGGAGTGAAACCTATCTGGATCGCCCCTTCTTGGATGCCATGGGAGAGGGCTTCTGGAGCTCGAATGGCGATATCGCCGAGCTCATCGTCAATATTGCAGGCAGTCAGGCATTTCTTTCACGAAAGGCAGCACAATGAGTAAGCAATCTAAAAATACGACCGCAACTGGTTTTAATCGACGTCAATTCTTGAGCGCTATGGGCGTGGCAGGAGGCAGCCTTTTCTTGCCGTCTCTCTTGGGGCGTAACAATGCCTGGGGTAACACCGGGAATCCCCCGAAGCGCTTTGTAGTGATGTCGACCCAGCACGGTACCTGGTACGATGGCTGGAAGATGCGTTGGCCGGGCCTGCCGGAGGGTAGCCACTGGACCAAAGACCTTCGCAATGTTGCGGCGGCTGAGTTTAGCGCGGGCCTACGACCATTGCATAGCTTTCGAGAACAACTGATGGTTGTCGATGGTCTTGCATTGGTATCAGCAGAAGCAGACCAGTCGGGTCTGCGTCACGAGCTGGCCTATGTCCATGCCCTGACCGGCGGCAACTGTGAGTTGGTGTCCGGGGTACCACTGGCCTCCGCACCATCGGTAGATCAGCGCATAGCCGAGGTCTTGGCCAGGCCAGACCATTTCCGCTCAGTTGAGGTAGGTGTTGGCGAGGTTCCATTGGCATTCTTTAGGGGCAAAAAAGAGTATCTTCCAACCGAGCTAAATGTCCGTCGGACCTATGAACGACTCTTCGGGTTATCCGGTGATGCGTCTTCGACCTCCAGCGAGCGTGCAGCGGAGGCAAAGAGCACGCTGCTCGATCGCGTCAAGTCACGGTACGCAATGATGGCCTCTCGGATGAGTGGTGAAGATAAACGGAAGCTTGAGCAGCACAAAGAGCTTGTGTACAGCTTGGAACAACAGGTCCGCGGACTCAGCCAGCTCTCCTGTAGCCCTGGGCTTGAGGCGCCTCAGTCGAGCGGTAGTTACGAGGAAGACTTCCAGGTCAATGTTCAGATGATGGCTTCAGCTTTCGCCTGTGACTTGACGCGCGTCTTTTCGTTCAATCTTGGGACTCTTCCGACGCAAAACGTCATTCCTGGGCAGGTGGGCGATATTCACGATGATTACGCGCATGAGATCTATGTGCGACAGGCAGCCCGCGATGCGATGACACAGTATACGGCAGTTCATGCTGAGCACTTTGCGTCTATTCTTCGAGCGCTGGCTTCCGTCCCAGAAGGAAACGGGACGATGTTAGACAATACGCTTTGCCTATGGAGCGTGGAGGTCGCAGATGGCGCGCATGGCTTCGACCGGTGGCCAGCGGTTCTTGCTGGAGGCGGTGGTAATCTCCAGATGGGACGCTACCTCCATTATCCAAGGACAACGCCTTATGCTGGGTGGCAATGGGATCTGGGGACCAGCACGTCGATGGGCGTCCCTCATCAGAAACTACTCACCGGCGTCGCGCAGAGTATGGGTGTCTCGGTCGACAGAATGCCGGTCGAAACGATTCGCGGTATCAACGGCGTAACGATTGACTGCACCGGAACGCTTGAGGGGATGATGGGATGAGGAACTCTACTTTAAGTTGCGGCATCGTCGCCTTCACGCTCGCGTTCTACATCGTCGGATGTGGCAGCACCGATACACTCGGACCAGAGCCCTCCCCTGAATCACCCGGTACGTCCGGTGGCGGAGATAGTTCGATGCCCGCTGGTGATACCTGGGTGAGCGGCTCGATACCAAGTGATTCGGAGAGTGCTACACAGCTTGGGAACAACGGCGAGGACGACGACCAGGATGATGGCTTTATTGGGTCAGGGCTTGAAATCTGGTCAGGCGGGAGCCTTGAGCTTCAGGGGGCCGAGAGTCTGACCGGGATCGGAGAATACGCCATCGTAGAGGTCGACTATGCCGCCGACGAAGAAGTGATACTCTGCTACGTTACTTGGCCGATTACGAGTGTGCAGCGGTTAAGTTCGTGCCGCGATTGTGACTGGGCGTTTGAGGTTCAAACAGGAACGGTTGAGTATCACGATAACTCACAGGCCGATTGCCAGGCCAATGGCTTTGAACCTGCGCTGTTCGAGCTCGCGTTGCTAAATATCGGCGCTCGAGAAGGCAATTTCCTCATGATCGAGGAAGACGACTGGGAGCCCGTCGGTGAGATAAACTATCTCGTCGCGGAAAGACTCTGGGAATATGAACTATACGTCGGCGAAGATGATTAAAGTGCGATTCATCGGAATAGAACGCTGCAGTAAAACGTATATCCGATTGTAAAGCTTGGCGTCGATGCTTTTCCCTCATGTGGCATCGACGTGGTTTTCTCCTGGTAAGCGCGTCGGCAGTGTGTTCCCCCATGCTGTCGGCGCCGACTGGCCTTAGGTGTATTTAGGACCCCATGCAAGTTCGGCTCACTCGATTGATGCGTATTAACACGCACACACTCAGCCGATATTGTGGAAGATTGCCTGAACGTCGTCGTCCTCTTCAAGCTTGCCAATGAGCTTCAAAACGTCTTCTAGTTTCTCGTCGTCAAGCTCGGTTGTGGTGCTTGGGACCCACTCGAAGCCGGATGACACGACTGGGGATTTGAGCTCTTCTAACTTTGATTGGAGAGTGCCGAACTCGGTCGCTCCGCAGTAGAAGTGCAGCAATGGGTTACCATCGTCATCGGTCGCATCCGCTATATCCTCAAGACCGAAATCGATGAGCTCCAGTTCCATTTCATCGCGGTCGACATCTTCGGGCTTCAGTCGGAATACACCCATCTGCGTAAACATAAATGCAACGCTCCCGGAGTTGCCGAGGTTACCGCCGCATTTGTTGAAGACGTTCCGCACGTTGGCAACAGTTCGGGTAGGATTATCGGTTGCCGTCTCGACCATGAGTGCGATGCCATGGGCGGCGTAGCCTTCGTAGAAAATCTGCTCAAAGTTACTCGTGTCCCCAAGCTTCAGCGCCTTATCGATGGCATTCTGGACTTTGTCTTTCGGCATATTTACCGCGCGGGCGTTCTGAATGGCGCGGCGCAGAGCTGGATTGCTATCCGGATCGCCTCCGGCCGCTTTGACAGCGATGGTAATTTGTCGACCACAGCGCGTGAAATTCTTTGAATCGCGGGCACCCCGCTTCATCATGGCATGTTTACGGTTTTCAAAGGTACGTCCCATGACCTTCTTCTCCTCAGCTCAACAGATCTATCGAATGCCCCCTTGGTAGCTAAAAGTCGCGCAAGGGCCAACCCTTTTTTGCGTTGGTTGCCCGTCGGGAGCGCGTGAATGTCGTTTGACCCTTGAAATTCCTCTCAGAGGGATGAAGTTGCTCTAGGATGGTGTTAGGGAGCAATCCTCACACGGGAACGAGAGAGACCATGAGCGATTCAGACAATAACCAACAACAACCCAAATTCCGTTCAGGTCCCATCGTGGTTTGGGTATCGGTCGGTATTGCCGTGATTTGGGCCGCGCTTTTGCTTTTCTTCGGTTATGGAGCCAACTTAGGCACCTAATCGTCGAGCTCTTCCATCGCCACGATAGCCGACTCCAACGCATGCTCCGCAAACTCACGTGGCGTAGCACCCATGCGTTCGGCGGCTGATTTGAGGCGCCGCAGGTCCTCATTCGAGAGCTCGATGGACACGTTTCGGGCTGACCGTTTTCGCAGCGGTCGACCAGTGCGTCTGCCGCTGGGACCACTGCCGAGGTCGTCTAACCAGGTTTCGAGGCAGAGCTGATTTTCGCGGCGCATCACCATAGAATGAGGTCTGCCATATCTTGTGGGGGCCTGACGAGACCTTTTTGAACCCAACGGTACGATTTAGTGCCCTCTGATTGATCTCTCGCGTGTAGATTGTCGCAGCATCCAAAAGCGATGACAGATAGATGAGCCGAGGGAGTATCAGGTATCTAGTCCGCGTCGGCATCGCAATAGTCGATGCAGTGCCCATGACTCTCCGATGCGTAAGCCCAGCAGTAATCACGGTCTTCCATGTGCTCGACGCAAACCATGTAAGTGTCCTCTCGGAGGAGCGCGCACCGGTCGGTGCAGCTAAGGTCCTCTTCGTATTCAGGCCGCTCTTCGTGGTCAGGCCGCTCTTCGTGGTCAGGCCACTCTTCGTAACCCTCTTCACACGCTTCCATGCACGCAGAGATACGTTCCCAGAGGCGCTCGAAACAACGCTCAGGATCTTCGCTTTCGGCGCATCTCGCTTCTCGGTCTTCTATATCGTCTAAGCACGTCTCGTCGCATTCGCCGGGACTGTCTTCCGCGTCTTCATCGCCCCAATCCCATTCCTCGCAGGCGTCGAAACAGGCGCTGATCTCCTCCTCGGCCTGCGCCTCGCATTGCTCCGATGCTCCATCGCTTTCGCAGCGCTCCATCCAAGCATCCTTGAGTGCTTCGCACTCTGCAAAGCAGGCATTGCCCTCTTCGCTCCAGGCGTCATCGCTGTCTTCTTCACCGTCCCAGCCTTCGTCTCCCTCTTCTCTCTCATCCCGCGGGGTCTCGCGTTCAAGCTCAGATTCCTGTCCGCATGACGGATCTTCGAGAGTGTTGCATGGAGTGTCTGGAAGGAGCCCAACCTCAACGTCGTCCTCGCCAATTTCCTCAGACGAACCCGGTAAGCCCGAACATCCGAGTGTGCAGAAGAGCAGAATGCTGAGGCTTAAGCGGCCCCATGTGAAGTTGGTAGTAAGAGCACGTTTCATAGTTCCTCCCCGGCGACTGGCTTTCATGCTACAGCCGGATACGCTCTTTGGCCAGGGCAAGGCCGCACACCTCTGCAGGCCGTTCTGCGTCCCCCAGTAGGCCTTGATTGCGTTATCACCGAGGCACCTCGTAGCGCGATGCAGCTGTCAAACCGGAGGCCGCACCGACCCGAATCTTCGTTAATTCAGATACTTGCGGGAATTTTGGGCGATTCTCTTTACAAGTGATGACGCGCCGTGTAGGCGGCCACCGTGGCGAACGAGGCTCCTCGAAATATCCTTTGAGCTGGGCCGTCGCTAAATATCCCCCGTCCCGACGCAAACTGCTGTCGCGAATGTGAGTACGATGATGTCATCATTTCTTGAGCTCGGCCTCCCACAGCCGCTGGTCGACGCATTGGAGCCCCTTGGCTTCAAAACCCCAACTCCGGTACAAGCTGAAGCTATCCCCACCGCGCTAGAGACCGATAAAGATCTCGTGATCGTCGCGAAGACCGGCACCGGAAAGACCGCAGCCTTTGGTCTTCCATTGCTGGCGCGGCTCGAAGAGACCAAGACCCCGCGCGGCTTGGTTCTCGCCCCGACCCGCGAGCTAGCCTGCCAAATTGCCGATGACTTGCGGTCATTTGGCGCGAACTTGCCTGAGTTCCGCATTGTTACGGTTTACGGTGGTGCGAATATCCAAAAGCAAATGAGCGAGCTTAAGCGAGGAGCATCGGTGGTCGTCGCAACTCCAGGGCGACTCCTCGACCTAGAACGCCGGGGTGCCCTCGACCTCTCGCAGGTAACCAAGCTGGTCATCGACGAAGCCGACGAAATTCTGAACATGGGCTTTGAAGAAGACGTCAATGAAATCCTCAGCAAGCTCCCTGAAGAGCATGCGACGTGGCTTTTTTCAGCAACTATGCCGAAAGGCGTCGTGAAAATTGCCCAGAACTTTATGACCGACCCCCTTCGAATCGATGTTGCTCGCGGTAAAGACGAGACCTCAAAGATCGACCATATCGCTTATGAAGTGGCTCCTCGGGCCAAGTTCCGAGCCTTGGTCCGACTCTTTGATGCAAATCCCGAGATGTATGGCATCGTCTTTTGCCGTACCCGCCGCGATGTGCAGGAGCTGAACGAGCTCCTGGTCGCTGAGAATATCTCAAGCGCAGGTCTCCATGGTGACTTGAACCAAGGACAGCGCGACTATGTGATGCTCCAGTTTCGCAAGCGTCGAGTACGACTGCTTACCGCGACAGATATTGCTGCACGTGGTATCGATGTAAACGATATCACCCACGTCATTCATTACGATATCCCAGAGTCTTTCGAAGCGTATACTCACCGGTCCGGGAGAACAGGCCGCGCCGGGAAAGAAGGTCAGTCGATTTCCCTGGTGACGGTTCGAGACCGTGGTCGCCTCAACTTTATGACCAAAAAGCTTGGGATTAAGCTGAAGATTGAAAAGCTTCCGAAGATCAACGACGTCTATAACGCCCAGCTGCGCGCACTCCACACCGAATTGTCGGTGTCTCCGGAACTTCCTGAGGTTCTCGAAGAATCTCTCTCGAACGCACAGGAGATTTTTGCGGACCTCGACCGGGAGACCCTCATTCGAACACTCTGCATTCAGGCTCTGACCGAGTACACAAAGCCGGAGCGTATGCGCGATATCGATACCCGTGAGTCTCGGGCTCGTCGAGAGCGAAGTCGAAGCCGCGACGGTGGCCGTGAGGGAGGCCGTTACGAGGGACGTCAGGACGCTAGACGCTCGCGACGGCACGATAGAGACGACCGCGGCGACCGTCATGAGCGCGGCGACCGCCACGAGCGCGGTGACCGCCATGAGCGCAGTGACCGTGGCGACCGGCGTGAGCGTCGCGGCGGTGAGTCAAAGGGCTCCTGCACGATTCACGTCAATGCAGGGAAAACCCATGGCTTCAATCAAGATACGCTCAAAGACTTGCTCTCCAACGTGCGCCTTTCAGCGCGCAACGTCAAAGGAATGAAGGTCGGCAACGCCAGCACCTCTTTCAACGTGAGTAGGCGTGATGCCGACGCTGCCTTGAGGGCATTCAAAGGCTACCGGCTCAACGGCAAGCGCGTCAGTGCTCGACAGTATCAAGACGAGTCATAATCGCAGCCTTTTCTTTCACTAAACCTCTTGTCATGATGTCTCCCTGGGGGACATTGCTTGAGTTACTATTCATCCCGGACCTGTCCACGCTGCCGCAGCCTGATGCGAATGCACCTCTTAGATGGCGTGCAGGTGGACCATTGTGACCGGCACTGTGGAACCTTTTTTGATCCCGGAGAGATGAAGGACGCTGTTCATCCTATCTTAGATGAGAGTATCTGGAACAACGATGAAACCGTCTTAAGTCGGAGGCTAAGTAAGCTGCGTAGTCCTGTCGATGATGTATGGATGGAGTCCATCGTGCTCGACTCCAAGCCGCCTCTCACCCTGGACCGGTGTACGAAGACCGGTGGGTTTTGGCTAGATGATGGAGAGTGCTTAAAGCTCTACGACTTTGTCCTGGAGCGAGGTCAGAAGAAGGACCACACCCTCGGCGAAGCACGTGAGACCCGGGGGGTATGGAGTTATCTCTTTCAGCTATTTAGTCAGTTGCCCCTTGAGGTCTGGCATCCGACGCGTCGCCGTCCCGTGATGACTTACACCGTTTTATTTTTAATTATTGCGATTTTCTTTCTTCAATACCTCGAGACGCTTAGCCCTTCGTCGACTGACAGGGGACTCGTTCGGACCTTCGGACTGGGGCCTGACTTCATCGAATCAGGGGCCATCTGGCAGATTGTGACTTATGCTTTTGTGCATGCCGACTTTTCTCATCTCTTTGGCAACGCATTTATGCTCTACCTCTTCGGCGACAACGTTGAAGATATTATGGGTAAAGACCTCTTCCTGAAGACCCTTGTTTTATCAATTGTCGTAGGTGGATTACTCGAATTCTTCGTGAGCAATATCGGCAGAGACATCGTTACGATTGGTATTTCTGCCGGTGTTGCCGGGATTATGGGGGCCTACTTCTACCTCTTCCCTCGCGTGAAGATACGGTTCGTTTTTTTCTTTATCGTCTGGCGGTTCCCGGCTTGGGTATTGGTCGCATTTTGGGTCTTAATGCAATTTGTTGGCATCGCGAAAGCTTCGAGTAATGTTGCGTATTGGGCTCATCTGGGTGGCCTAGCTGCGGGCTTGGCGTTCGCAGTCTATCACGGTGGGTTCAAGTCGGTTACTCAGCGAATTAAGAGTCAGAGCTGATGGTCGCTAAGTAGCCTTTGAAGGACCTGGAGTGCTTCATTGACCGCAGCAAGTTCGGCATCACGGGTGGAATAATGCCCGCCCTTTTGCGGCCCAGTCTCCAGCGAGAGGAAAGTGCTTTGGTCGACGCTATCGATTTGCTTAAAGGATAGGCTCGCTTCGGCATAGTGCTCACCGTTGATCACATCGAGGGGGCGCGCCGCGATACTTACTTCGATGACCTTTGCTGCATCGGCGGTCAGTGCGTTCTGAAAGGTGGTGGCTGAAACCTTCGCGGTCTCAACCGATGGCAAAAGCTTGGCACCACGCGCGGTAAGCAACGCATTAAGCTGGCTCACCGTACTGGTATCGCATGACCCTTGCCCCAAGCTCTCGGACACGCAGTGCACTGTGAGCAAGCTTCGGTTTCTCGCTAAGCGCTCGAGCCTTCGCTTTTCACCCGCTGAAATTTCTACGGTAACACAGCCAGTTTCGCCATCGTCGAGACTGGCCGTAGCTCGGCTTGCAAGGCGCAGCCCGCGGATCTCAACCTCTTGGCTCGCTACAGTCACCGCCGCGCGAACTTCGGTACTGAGCTGACCATTCGTCTCAGACTGCACAAGACTCGACTCAGCTGAGACGGTGATGCCGAGCTCGCCGGTGAGCTGCGCCAAAGCATTGGCACGCGCGAGCTTGAGCGCCTCATCGGCGGAGGCTGCACCATCCGCGCGCCCGGTGTAGGATGTCTGACCCGCTGCTCCGCCCAGTCCAGCGCGCTCGCACCAAGACGGAAGAGATGCGACATCAGGGCTGGACGCGCACGCCGCCCCGAGGAGGAAAAGTGTCAGAGAACTGAAATTTTTAGTCCAATGCATGTCGATCTCCTTTACCGGTGACTTTATGCCGGAATCTGTAAATCGCTAGCAAGACTTTCCTTAAAGCTGGATTTTCATCGAGATTTCAGCCCTAAAGCGAGCTTCGAACGCGCGGTTTCCCCGAGTGGAAACGACGCGGTGAATCGGATATTCTTCGGCCTAGTAAAGGAAACAAATGCAGATCGGTCACTCAGAGCTAGAACGCGGCACCCTCAAGAGCTTCAAAGCCAACGAGGTCATTGTGCGTGAAGGTGATTACGGCGACTGCATGTACATCGTCAAAAGTGGTCGAGTACGCATCTCGAAGAGTGTGATGGGCGAGGATAAGGTGCTTGCCGAGCTCGGCAGTGGTCAGTTCTTCGGGGAACTCAGCCTCATCAACAATAAAGACCGCGCCGCTTCGGCCGTTGCCCTGGGTGATGTCGAAGTCGTTGAGCTCGACTGGGAAACGTTTCAGAACAATATCCATCAGCACACCGGTGTCGCCCGGCAGATGATCAGGACGCTTGCCCGGCGCTTAGACGCAACCTTGGAGAAAGCGGACAATCTTAACTACGTGATCTCTGAACGTACCCGAGACCTGGAGCTCAAAACCCTCGAAGCGGTCCGTGCGCGGCAGAGTGCCGAGTCTTCCTCCGAGCTTTTGCAGGCGTCTGAGCATAGGTTGATCAATATCCTAGAGTCGATGGGCAATGGCGTGGTTGTCCTCAATAAGGACTCCCAAATTACCGGTGCAAATACGGCTTTTGCAGAGCTCCTTGAGACGACCGAGCCAGACCTACGCACGAAAACCCTCCGAGATATAGTTTCCCCCGATGACCTTCTGCAGCTCACCGGCATCGAAGGGATGATTTCGAGCGGGACGGTTCGCGATATGCATGTTTCCTTTGTGACTCCCACTGGCGAGCGGCGGGGCCTCGAGATTACTGCCTCAGTGATGGTGGCTCCCAACGGGGATATCGAAGGGTACGTCTTGGTTGGTCACGATTCGACCGAGCTCCATGAGAGTCTGAACCAACAATCTCGACTCTATGCTCAGCAACAGGAAGTTACCCAGTCGCTTGAGGAAACACGTGATGAACTCGAGCGCGCAAACCGAAAGAAGACGGCGTTTTTCCAGAGTGTCTCTCACGAGCTTCGCACACCCCTGACGACAATTCTCAACCCGCTTGAGCGTGAACTCCAAGAACACCCTGAGAATCCGAATGTGAGAATAGCCATCCAGAGTGCGCGTGGTCTGCTCAAGGTCGTAAATCAGATACTGGACTTTCAAAATATCGCCACCGGAACCAAGGCAGTTCGCCCTGCTCCGCTTGACCTGACGCAATTCGTGATAACCTGCGGCAAGCATTTGAATATTCCATGCGAGCGGCGCAACGTATCCTTCAACACCTTGCAAAATGATGCAGCGATCGAGGCTGGTACCTCTCAGGAGCATATCTTTGTCGAGGCCGACCTGGATGCACTTGAGACCATCACCTACAACTTCTTCTCAAACGCATTAAAGTTCAGTGAGCCCGGCGGACGGATAGATATCGCCATCGATGTGAGCGAAAGCACGGTGAAGCTCCGTGTAAACGACGATGGGCCTGGTATTCGAGAAGAAAAGCTACGGGAGATCCGGCGTATCCTCGAAGGGGCGATGGACTCACTTTCGGATGAAGACAGCGGCACCCGACTTGGCTTAACCATTGCCCAGACACTTGCGGAGCAGATGCGCGGGCAGCTCGGCGTCGAGTCCATCTCTGGCGAGGGCAGCAGCTTTTGGGTCGAGCTGCCACGCATTGTGGGCAAGAAACCACTGCTGAGTCTGCTTATTGTCGATGATGACCGCGATATTTTAAATTTACTCAAGCATGTGTTCAGCAGCTCACAGGTCATCGGCTCGATTGAAGCGGTTGGTAGTGCGCACGAAGCCCGGCAAGTCCTAAAGACGCATCGGGTCCAATGTATTCTCTGCGATGGTGATATGCCCGGTGAGGATGGACCATCCCTCTTAACGCATGCGTATACAAGCTACCCCAAGACAACCCGTATCTTAATGACAGCTCAGGCGGACCAAGCCCTCCTTCAGCGCTCGGTCAACCATGCCAAAGTGGACCAAGTCCTCTATAAGCCGGTTCAGGCCAATGAATGGCTGATCGTCCTTGAAGGTCTGATCGAGAACAGTGATGTTCTAGAAGAAGTCACACCACAGATGGGAAGCTTGGAGCTCAAAGAGTGGCAATTTGAGGATATTCACGTCGACTTCTCTCGTCAGCATGCAGCCGGTAGCACCGAGAGTACCGCCCCTCTCGTCCTGGTGATTGATTCGAATTCCAGCAATGCGGGTTACTTTAGCATGACCCTTCATAACGCGGGCTACCGCGTCGCGTCAGCCAATGACATCACAAGTGCCAAAAAGCTTGGTCATGAATACCAACCGGATGTGGTCCTGACCGATTGGGTTTTGGGCGAT
>JAYYQC010000099.1:0-13725 GCA_036128675.1 Myxococcota bacterium
TTCCTCATCGAGATTGTTGAAGGCATCCACCAAAGGTTCCGGCCCGATGGCCGCGAAAGGAGCAAGCCACGCATCCAGATCTTCGACGCTTAACTCATCTTGGTTCCAACAGTCGAGGTCGACAAATGTCTTCAGCTGTTCTTCGGAGGCTGCGAGCAAAATGAGAACTGCAGATTCGAGCCCCAGCTCTTTGACCATAAAATAGGCTTCGAGGGGTTCCAATTCGCCGACTTGCCGTGCGAGGTCTGGTGCCTCTAGAAGGGCTTTTCCGCGTCGACTTAGAGCGCGCTCGATATCGCGCTCAATGATACTTGGGGCTTTTAGGTTTTGAGGGGTAGCACTCATAGCGATTGGCTTGAGCCTTTCTAAAAGATTAGGCTGGGTTGGCTTGGACTTCAGTTGTAGCTGTCGCTGTTGCAGCAACATCTGGACTTACTTTGGCTTGCTCCTCGGTCTCAACGGGACCCGCGTCAACCGGTGCTTCTGCGTCTACATTTGCTTGATCTTCGATCTGAGCAACCTGTGCGGCTTCTTCAGCCTGAAGTGCTGAGCCAAGTGAGGCGGCTTCCTCGTTTTCTTCATTTTCCTTGGACTTTGCGGCTTCAGCTTTTGCGTCGCGTGCGGCACGTTCGGCTGCGCGGGCTTCAGCTTCTCTGAGCTCACGTGGCTTAGGTGGTACGACCTCACCTTTGAGCGCGGCCATTTCACTGACTACATCGTAGTAGAGGCGCCCCATTGTTAGGAGGCGGTCGTCGACCAACTCATGCTCGCGTTGCTTGATGAGGTCAATACGACGGTATCTCTCGAGGCGATAACGTGCATCTTTGAGCTCGTGCTTCATCTTCTTTTTATTTTCGATGAGGGATTCTCGCTCTTCGCGAAGCTTAGTAATGAGTGCCTCTTTTTTGCCGAGTTCGGTTTCTTCGTCGACCACCGGAGCTTCAGCTTCCTTGGTGGTGACTGAAGGTTGAGCTTCAACCGCAGGTTGAGGCGCTTTTTTGGTCTCCGCCGCGGGTTCTTTGGTCGCTGTTGATTCTTCTCGGAAGGCTGGCGTTTCATTGAGGCGTTTCTCAAGCTCTTTTCGGCTTGCGCGCTCTCGATCGAGTTCGGCTTTTAGCTCCAGTTGAGTGTCGTGTGATTTTTTCTTGGCTTGGTTGAGGTCACGCTTCAGACTCGCGACTTCATTTTTGAGGCTACTTTGGTCGCCTTGCTCAGCTTTTTTATTATTCTTACTCTTTGTGGACGGCTTGCTCTTGAGAGTCTCGATTTCGCTAAGAGCAGCACTAAGCTTGTCGCGAGAGGCCTGTGCATTGCCCACGCTCCACCAAATCGATCCAAAAGTGGCAATAACTGCGATGACAGTGATGATTTCCATAAGGTTCTCCATCGGCGAGATCACCCGCAGGCTGAGTGCGGATCTCGGAAGTTTAAATAAAGGTCAGATTAGTCAAGCAACCGTGGAGGTTCTGCCGCTCGTGGTTGGGTGTGTCAAGCATTCCAAGAACACCGCGTGCGCTCATTGATTGACCTAGGGGCGAAAGTTGGGTGCAATAGCGGGAAATGTCGAAGGATCCACCAGATAAAGATCTCCCAGAAGAGCATACGGTTATCGACCGAGCTCTCTCGGACCTGCTTATGGAGATGAAGCCGACAGAACTCGCCGAGTCGAGTGAACCCGAAGAGGTACCTCGGACGCCTTGGCGAGGCGATACCCATGGTGCAGGGACGCGAGTTCTTGGAAAGCCAGAGCCGCCATCGGAATCCGAAATGAACAACGATGCGACCCCGAGTGACTGGAGCCTTCACGGGAGTCATGAAGAGGTCACTGGCCTTTGGGAGCGCAGCTGGGACCAAGAGGGTGTCCCAGACGAGACGACCGGCGTGCATCGAGAGTTTGAGCATGAGTCTACCCGCAGTGGACCCGCGGCACCGCGCGCTTGGTTGATCATGACCGCTGGTCCGAGCGTTGGGCAGAGATTTGCGATAGCCGAAGGGGAGACACGCATTGGGCGAGCCACACATTGTGACTGGGTAATCGAAGCGCCTTCAATCTCGCGCAAGCATGCGACCATCGAGCTTTTGAGTGATGGATGCTGGATTCGTGATGAAGGAGCCAACAACGGCACGTTCGTTGAGGGAGAAAGAATCCGTCGGCGTCGACTCGAGACAGGAATTCTTGTGCGACTTGGTGAGGTTGAGTTTCGCTTTGAGAGCGACGTACCGCGCCTGCAAAGTACTGAAGAGACTTCGCGCAAAGTCGCGATGACCCGTCGCCACGATGTTGGGTTTCGACGCTGGTGGGGGCGACCGAATTCTGCCCGATGGACGGGCTTGCTTGTTGGTCTCTTTGCCCTAGCGGGCAGTGTCTGGGGTGGCTTTTGGCTGATGCGCTATCAGGCGGAGGCCAAGCGCGAGCGCGTTGAGATCGCGCATGATTACTACCAAAGTGGGGTGCGTGCGTTTTTAGAGCGGGACTGGGACCGGGCGCGGCAAAACTTTGTGCTGCTTGAGGCCTATGACCCAGGGCATTCGCGGGCAAGTGTCTACCGTAGGGCGATTCAACGTGAACGTAAGGTGGAGACAGCGCTGGAGGAGGTTCGCGCGGCCCGTGACCGGGGCGATCTCGCCCACGGCTTAGCCTTGTTACGTGAACTGCCGCCGACCGTACTTTTTGAGCAGGATGTGGGTGGTCTGAGGCGCGCTTTGGATGCCGAAGTCGATAGTTTGATTGCGCGCAGCCGCGCCGATGCGCAAGCGGGTAAATGGTCCAGGGTTGTTGGCTCAACCGGGGTGCTGCTCGCTGCGCGTCCAAACGATGGCTTTTTGATGGCATTACGATCGCATGCCAGAAGCTTAGCGCCTACGGGCGCTGATGGGGTGCCATTGTCGTCAGATAGTGATTCGGCGGCTGTGAAGGCTCGCCCGTCGGTAAAAACGGACCGCGCGAGCGCTCAGGCGCTTTATGCACGAGGCGATCTCGATGCGGCACTCGATTATGTTCGCCTCAACCCAGCACCGATGATGTCGGAGAATCTCAATAAATTTCAGGCGTGTGTAAAGAGTTTGGCGCGCGATGTTACGGCTGAGACCGCGCTGGACCTTAGCGGCGAATATGAGCGGTGCATTGCTTTGGATGCAGCGTTGAGTGGTGACCGTCCCTCAGTCTATGGCCGCGACCTCGGAAAGAAAATTTCCCAGGCGTTTTATATCTTGGGTCTCAGCGCGTTATCCAAGGAAGATCCCCAGAAAGCTTATACATTTTTCCGTCGAGCGAATGAACGCGCGCTTCATCGGTCTGCAAAATTGCAATTGGAATCGTTGGAGCGACGCGCGGAAACCATGTGGTTACGGGGACGTGAGCTTGTGTCGACAAGGCCGCGCGAGGCGGAAAAGCTTTTCCGAGAAGCTCTTGGATTGGTGGCACCTCAAAGTGAACTTGCGGCAAGCTTGCGAAGGGCTCTCGGAGATTTGAGTACCATTCGTTAATGACGCGCCGCATTGCCAGATTGGTTTTGAGGTGTTACCTCCACTTACATGACCAACTTAGCATCCAACTTACCCTTGGTTGCGACGATCATTTATTTCTCAATCGTTGCGCTTTTAAGTTCACTCGCGATTCACCGTTATGTGGTGGCTCGGGCCTCCTGGCGGCATCCCTGGAAGGATCCAAGCCCGGTTGAGGTTGATCCCGAATCACTGCCGCATGTGCTCTTGCAGCTTCCGCTTTACAATGAGGCACAAGTCGTTGGCCGTCTGATAGATACGGTTGCGGAGCTGAGCTATCCTCGAGATAGGCTCACGATCCAGGTCTTGGACGACTCGACCGACGAAACGGTTGGGATTGCGGCTGAGCATGTGAGTCGAGCCCAAGAGCGCGGCGTGGATATTCATCATGTCCGTCGACCGACTCGAGAGGGCTTTAAAGCAGGCGCATTGGCTTATGGAATGGAGCTTAACGATGCTCCTTTTATCGCTATCCTGGACGCCGACTTTCTTCCACAAGCCGACTTTATTGAGCAGCTCATTTTGGAGTTCAGAGACCATCAGGTTGGTGCAGTCCAGGCTCGCTGGGGACATATCAACCGCGAGGATTCTTTTTTGACTTTGGGCCAAGGAGCCCTGCTCGATGGCCATTTTATCAATGAACATGGTGGACGCTTTGCGCGAGATACATTCTTTAACTTCAACGGGACCGCTGGTATTTGGCGTCGTGCTTGTATCGAAGACGCAGGTGGATGGTCTGGTCGAACCTTAACCGAGGATTTGGACCTTTCTTATCGCGCTCAGATTAAAGGCTGGCAATTCGTGTTCCGCCCCGATGTCTTGGTGCCGGCCGAGCTCCCAGACGATGTAACGAGTTTCAAGGTTCAGCAGCACCGCTGGGCAAAGGGCTCAATCGAGACTGCGCTCTATGTTTTGCCAACGCTGCTGACATCGCGGATGGTGTCGTTTAGGCAAAAGTATGAGGCCTTGGCACACCTACTAGGCAACTTCTCTTATCCACTGGTCATTTTGATGGGGCTGCTTTTGCCTTGGGTCGTTCAGTATCGGATCATGATTCCCTACGCTGGCTTGGTCGATTCATTGCTCTTCCTCTCTGGACCGGTCATTCTCTATTTCCTCTATGGCCGTGCAACGATTCTCGCTGGAGCCCCAGCAAAAGCTTGGCGCTCGGGCCTGGTTGCGTTGGTTCTCGGGACTGGCCTGGCGATCAATAACACTGGTGCGCTACTTGAAGCGCTGATGCGTCGTCGAACCGCCTTCATTCGGACCCCTAAAAAGGGTGAATCTTCGCGACTCTCGATGAAGAACATGTTGCCTCAGTTTAGCCTCCAGCCCTGCATCGAGATCGCTCTTGGCCTGTGGATTTTGGGGAGCGGATGGCTCGTACTAGAGCACGGTCGTCCGGCTGCTCTTCCCTTAATAGCATTATTTAGCTTCGGATTTTTGGTGCTGGGCTTAGGCTCTGTGTACAATAGCTGGCGATCGTACGGATCGGCACCCGCTACCAGAGCCCAGCAGGTGTCGAGTGGTGAACCGGGCTGAGACATTAGAGCAATATGAACGCAACGCGAAGGTCTTCTCTCCTTTCGATTCTCGCAGCAACGCTAATTGCAGCGGTTACCTCCGTTTATGGGCTAGCGCTCTTTGAGTCTTGGATTTTTGATTCGACCGAACGGACCCTTAAGCTCGCTGGCCAGCGCTTAGAACATCGCGTTGATACTGTGAGGGCAGAGGTAGAGACGACTGCAGCGAAGTTTGCTCGGTCCTCTCGGCTAAATGGCTCGTTCATGGCTCTCGATGACCTCCTCTATGATCAACGCGAGCGTCCTTGGAACTCCAAGAAACTACAGCCCAAGGTTGATGCCCAACGGAAGCTCCTGGGCAAACAGGTCGACCTCGCCCTTGGGAAGACACCTGATTTACGCGTGGCTTATGTCGATCTAGACAGCCGAGTCTTGCTCAATCGAGGCACCGACCTAAAGGTCAACAAGGTTTATGAGACCAAAAATGTAAAAGGGCTTGAGAAGGGCCTGGCCGGTAAAAGTGAGTTCATCTGGCTGCGTGAAGGGCCGCGGTTGGTTGCTCGCAATGTGATGCCTTTCAATGACCGCTACGGGCAACTGGCTGGACTTCTCATTGTGGAACAAGCGCTGAGTCTCGATAATTCTCTTTTGAGTGGCTTCGAATACGTGATCGTCGACGGTGATATAATGGTAGCCGGCGTGAAGCCTGGTCTCTTCCAACCCAATCCAAAGCCAGAGCCTAATGTCATGCGTGTCATCGCGCCTGGCAACGCGGATGCCTATATCCTGGGTCTCGGCCGAGTACCATTTCAGCCTCTGCTTGTAGACCTTGAAAATATTGGGGTTGTTGGTGTTGAGGTAAGTTTACCTGACCTTGATTCTAACTTCAGAGCTTGGGTCTACGATGATATCTCGGTCGCATTCGCCCAGCTCGGAGGCGCGCAATACACCTTCCTCATTTTACTTATCTTCGTTGCGGGCCTCAGTATCGCAGCCATCGTTAACACCGATGTTTCCGATCCAAGCGTTGGACTCGGTGAGTTACACGCCTTTGCTGGTGAGTTGGAGAATGCGGAGGATAGCCCAAAGATTCCTGGAAGCTTGCGTGGACAAGTCAAGCTGCGTGAAATTGCCGAAACACTCCTGAAGCTTAAAGAACAGGGCAGTTCGGCCGGACGAGCCCTGGCCTCTGATAGCAGCGATAGCAGCCCAAGCTACGTATCGGCGTTTCCGAATCCGAAGGACAGAGAGAAGGTGGACTTCGCTGCGCTCGATGTAGATGGGTTTCTAGGGACGACACGTATTTCAGCTGATTCGCTGGCATTCACGCCGATGGAAGGGGTTGCGAGTCAGCCCAGCGCCTCCCAGCCGCCTCGAACTGGCATGGTTACGTCTCCACTTCAAGCGCCAGCGCAGTCCTTTGACACTATTACGGGTTTCGTAGCCGATATCGACCGAGCACAAGGGGCGAAAGCTACAGGCGGCAGTGGTATCGATTCGGGTGGTTGGGACCTGCTGGAGAGTCCAGAGCTCACGCAACCAGAGGATTCTGGCGGCTCGAATCAATTTGCGATTTCTGAGAGCCCTGACCACTCGTCAACCTCGATCATGGAGGTTGACCCGGCTCTCATGAAGGATCTTCAAGCCAAAGACCCAGAGCTTGCTGCTGCACCGCCGCCGATGCCATCGGACGCTGAGCCGGCACCAACGATGGTCTTTGCATCGATTGATGAGATGATCGGGACAGCATCGAGTCAAAATGTTGAGGCACCTCCAGTCTCAGCTCCTCCGATTGTGGTTTCAAGCGGCGTCACCACATCCGAAAGACTAAACACGCTGGAAGGCGACTACCGTAGGACTTACGATGACTTTGTAGCATTGCGACAGCAATGCGGTGAGAACGGGGCTGTGCGCTGGGAGAAGTTTCGCCAGCGCCTCGAAGAGAGTCGACGTAAAGTGATTGAAAAACACCGTTGTCGAGACGTTTCTTTTCAGGTCTACGTAAAGAACGGTAAAGCAGCACTTAAGGCGAGTCCGAAGAACTCCTAGCTTGCGATTCCTAAAATGAAAAAAGGCCGCATTAAGCGGCCTTTTTTATTCGATATCTCTGAACAACTTAAGAAATCAGGTCCTTGAAGTTCTTCGCTGGCTTGAATCCGACAGTTGAAGATTCAGCGATGGTGATTTCCGCACCGGTCTTAGGATTGCGGCCCTTACGCGCTTTGCGGGTACGAACAACGAATGTACCAAATCCAGGGTAAGAAAAACGCTCGTCATCCTTGATTGCATGACTCATGGTTTCGAAAAGCCCATCAACGATTTCACCAAGTGCCTTCTTGCTGAGGTCCATCTCTAGGTCACCGTGTAGTTTTTCGATGAGTTCTGCCTTTGTCATTCAAATTCCTCCAATGTAGATGAGCAGGAAATCTGCTCGTAACCCTATGAGAGCCGATAGCCCCCCCGACCCGGAAGGTTTATGGCTGACCGGATCACGGGTCAAGCCAGTCCTGTCGGTTTTCTGCGCAGACCCGCTTTGCAGCTAGGTTTCATCGATCAGCGAGTGCTCGATGAAAGTGATAGGAGATACGACATTTCAACGTCTTAGCGGCTATCAAGCACTAGATGAGACGCGATGTACGTTGGCTATAAAAAAAATGCTCGAACCAACTCCCCAGGTTCAATTTGACGTTCATCAATGCTTGGAATTTCGATGAGCAGGTCAGTAGCTAAGAGGTCTCGTCCGTGCCCTGAGGTCTGACCGGACGCCAATATGTAGGGCAGCTCACTCGTCGTTAATCGCGACTTCCAGCACGCCCTTAAGAAATCCCGGCGTTGAGGATGTGGACGAACATCGATTGGAGAGGGCACCCAAGTCCACCTTAATTGAGGAGTTTCAACGCCAGTGATGGTACCGATTACTGGTCGCGCAAACAGATGAAAGCTCGCGAAGGTACTGACTGGATTCCCGGGTAGCCCGAGAACAGGGGTGTTCTCAATCCGTCCAGCGAAGACTGGTTTACCGGGGCGCATTTTGACTTTCCAAAAATTTAGGTCTCCGGAATCACGCAGGACATCAACGAGGTGATCGCGCTCGCCGACGGATGCCCCACCAGTTGTCAAAATAAGATCATGATTCTTCGAGAGCTCTTTGAGAGACTTCTCAATGGTTTGAGCAGAGTCAGGCGCATGCAAACATTGACCTATGCGAGCTTCAGTTTGTTGAAGGAGGGCTTTGAGTAAAGTTTGATTGCTGTTGAAGATTTGGTGATTTGGACGAGGCACATCAATCCTACAAACCTCATCACCGGTTGTAAGAATCCCGATGGTGGGAGTCTTGAAAGTCTCAACCTCTTGGATACCCTGCTGAGCGAGATTTGATAAGCAACCCGCTGATAGTTTGGTGTGCGCCGCAATCAAGGATTCACCTTGTTTTACATCCATGCCTCGCTGACGAATCCAGCGTCCCTTAGTCGGTCTTGATGAAATGCTGAGCGATGGGCCTTCAACGTCTGCATCTTCGATTGGGACGACAGCGAAGCTGTTAAACGGAATGGGTCCGCCGGTAGCAACTTTGTAGGCTTGGCCAGCATCCAATGGCGGTGGTAGATGGTCACCGGCGTACGCGGCACCTTGAATTGAGAAATTCATAGCATCAGTGGGCGCCGAAATAGCAAAGCCATCCATTGCAGATTGTGGAAAGGGTGGATGGTCTAATCTAGCAGAAATGGAAGTCGCAAGGGTTCGGTTAAGGGCGTCCTGAAGAGAGACAGTCTCGATGCCGAGCGTCGTCGTTGCTTGAAGCAGCTCGTTTAAGGCTTCTTCATAACTTAGCATTAACTACCCCACTTTTGAACGATCTCGGCCACTTGACCCCGAAATTCTTCCTCGTGGTAACGCTGAAATTCATTCCATGTACAGAAGGTCGAAGGGTCGTCGACGCGGTCAAGAAAAAGCTTCATGTCGAGATGGTCGACCTCATGCTGATAGGTGCCCGCGGTGATTCCCTTGGTCTCAAACTGCAACGATTTTCCTTCGCGATCCATCGCTTCCACTTTGATGTGCGCGTGTCGTGTAACGCGGCCGCGAAGGTTTGGTACACTAAGACAGCCTTCGAAGTTACTGAATGTCTCGGAGCCAACGGGTGTAATCTTAGGATTGACCAAGACAGTGAGCGGAATCTTTGGCTTGTATGGATAGCGGGGATTATTTCCAACTTCCATGATACAAATGCGTTTTGAGACATATACTTGATTCGCGGCAAGGCCGGCACCGTTGGCATCTCGCATGGTCTCAATCATGTCGTCGATGAAACGCTGGGTCTCAGGTGAAGCGAGCTCCTCCCGAGTGAGTTCCTGAGTTGGCGTACGCAATACCGGATGTCCAACTTGCGCAATTTTCAAAAGAGCCATATCCACACCTCCGGGACTGGGATTGCCCAATTGACGAGGGCCTGTCCAGATTTAAAGTAAGCGGATTAATAGCAATGGCATATGTTCCACCTTCCATCGATGGCCTTAGACAGCCTGCACCCATGAGCACAGCGGAGCTGATCGTCAGGGCAGAGGCCTTAGCGGGTTCGAGTATCGGCAAACTCGCAGCAGCTTTGGGTACCACGATTCCGAAGGGACGCCGCTCAACGAAGGGCTTTATTGGACAACTCCTAGAAAAGGCCTTGGGTGCAGATCCTGAGGCGCTCGATGCGCCGGATTTTCCAGGATTAGGCGTTGAACTCAAGAGCATACCGGTTGCGGATGATACTCTTCTTAGACCGGTGGAATCGACATTTTTAAGTTCAATATCAATGGCTTATGCGGACCGAGCGACCTGGGAAAGCTCACGTCTACGCCACAAGCTGAGCTCAGTTTTGTGGATTCCGGTAGAGGGAAAATGGAAGGGCGATATAGCCGAGCGGGTCATTCTTAAGCCCCGTCTCTGGCGTGCTTCTGATGCAGAAGTGGCCGCTCTAAAGGCCGATTGGATGGATCTAATGGGGGCGATTGGGGCTGGAAATGCCGCACAACTCAGTGGCCGAGACGGGAAATACATCCAAGTACGTCCAAAAGCGGCGAATAGTTCGGTGCGCGTTGCCGCTCCAAGTGAACATAGCGTGGACATGCAGCATCCCTTGGGCTTTTATATGAGGGCGAGTGCGACCAGGGGAATTCTGCAGAGAGGGTCGATGCTTGCACTGGAGGGGGACGAGGAGACTAAATGACGGTGTTAGCTAAGTTAACCCCTGGGAATTTCTTTCGATTTTCAAGTAGCCATCAGGTGAATGCACTAAGAGAGGAGCTTGAGCGCTTTGCTGTGGCGAGGCCTGAAGCACGCGCGTTGGTGCCAGCGGAGCTCAACGCGTCATCGCTCGATGATATTGGGGAGCTTTTAGACTTGCGGCGTAAGTGCGAGCGGGATTGGGGGGCACCGGTAAGCGACCTCGACCTCCAACGCCTACGCGGCGGTGAACTTTTCGCGGTACATAAGACCTTGGTTCTAGCCCGGTTGGGGCGGCATCCAAGCGAGGTCACTGAGGGGTTTGTCACTGGGAGTGGCCGAGTAGGTGATGTCCGCATTGAGCCCCGCGATATTTTTTGGCAGCGCTTCAAGCCACGGGGAGCACCCAATGGACGTGTTGTTGTCCTGTCTCCACGTTATGGTGAGACTGGTCGCGATTATGCCGATGCGATCGACGCCATGGCACGCCAGGGCTTTGACGTGTTTGTTATGGACCATCAATGGGCTGGCCATACAACCCGTAATCCAGAAGGCGTCGATTCGGGCTACGGTGTAGCGCGCGATGTCGCTGCGGTAGGGTCGTTTGCTTACAGTGTGATGGAACGAGAGTACGCGGATTTTCCTAAGCGAAACCTGATGCTGGTGGGCAAAGCCTTGGGGGCTAGTGCAGGAGCTTTTGGAGCTGCGTTATTAAATGATCAGGGGCTTTTGAAGCTCGATGGTCGCGAGATGCCTCGAGGTGTGGATGTCGTTATGGTTTCTCCCTGGTTTGGACCGACCTCAAGCTTTCAGAATCGCGTGCGTCGGGTAGCCAGTCGCATTCCTTTTATTCGCAGGCTCTCGATCCAGTACAATGAGTCGACAGGTCTTCACCTGGACAGTCCGAGGGCGATGCGCCGCTTACTCGAGGCTCTGAATCGTTCCCGCAAAGACCTCCGCGCGATGCTGAAGCTTCTTGAGAATGGGAAGATGCTTGATGGGCGCTCGTATATCATTCACAACGCGCGTGACCCTGTCGCCTCGCCGGACCTTTCGCTCTGGGTCGCCCGTCAGATGAAAGACCGGGCTATTCTTCGGTTGGTGGATACGCGTTACTCCGAGACCCAGCGTCCGGGATTTATGAGTAATTACGTGGTCGATGGTCTAAATAGCCTGGTCGTTCAGGCTTCTCGTGAACCTTAGCATTGACATTCGAAGCGCAAAGACCGACCTAACTCGACATGGAACGTCTCTGGCAATACGCCGGTCGACATCGTCGTCGGATCTATTGGGGCATCGCAATGCTCCTCTTCACCAACCTATGCACTCAGACAATGCCGCTCATTATGCGTGCAGCGATCGATGGCATTGAGCTGGGTGAGACGACCGATTATCTGCGCTTAATCGCACTGGCTTTGGTGTTGGTAGCCGCCGCCAGTGCAGTGTTTCGAACGTTGAGTCGTAAACATCTTTTCTTTGCTGCACGCGATGTCGAGATGGACCTCCGCAGCGACTATTACCGACATCTCACGTCGCTTGACGGTGGCTATTTTGAGACGACTCCAAGCGGTGAGCTGATGTCCCGTGCGACCAACGACCTACCGCAAGTGCGACTCTATCTTGGCCCTGGGCTTCTCAATGCCGTCAACACGACCGTGGCATACGTTACGACGATCCCGCTGATGCTGATGATCTCGCCGAAGCTCACTTTTGTCATCCTGATGGTCTACCCACCTTCGCTCTGGCTGATGCAAAGGCTCGGCAAGCAACTCTTTAAGCGAACAAAGGTTCAGCAAAAGGAGATGGGCAAGATTGCGTCGTATGTTCAGGAAAGCCTTGCGGGCAGTCACGTGATTCGTTCTTTCGGGGTCGAGGGCGAGCGCCAGGAGAAATTCGGCGAGCTCTGTAAGTCGAATTACGACGCCAGTATCAACTTAGCGATCTCACGTTCTTTTATGTGGCGCTTGGTAATCTCCCTCTCGACATTGAGCATTTTCATCGCAGTCTTCGTTGGTGCGATGGAGATCATCGAAGGAAGGCTCACCATCGGTGACGTCGTCGCGATGGTTGAGTACATGGGCATTTTAGCGTGGCCTACCTTCGCGCTTGGGTGGGTCATGTCCATGCGAGAACGTGGTAGAGCATCCATGGAGCGCATCAATGAGATCCTCGACCGCGTCAGCGATATCCCTGAAGGCGAAGAGGAGCTCGTCCCCGGGACGCCTACGATCGAAGTCAAAGGCCTTCAGATCGGTTATGGTGAGCAACCTGTTTTGAGTGATATCGACTTTGAGGTTCCCGCTGGCCATACCTTGGGCATCGTTGGTGAGATTGGCAGTGGGAAGACAACCCTTATCAAGAGTCTGATGCGGCTCTTGCCAGTTGAATCCGAGATGGTGAAAATTGGTGGACGGGATATCACGAACCTCTCGCTTAAGAGCCTGCGGGCTCAATTTGGTTATGTCGCTCAGGAGAGCATTCTCTTCTCTAAACCCCTGGCTCAAAACATTGCCTTTGGAGAGCCGGAGGCTACGCGAAGGCGCGTGGTTGAATCTGCTGAGCAGGCGTCACTTGATCCAGAAGATCCGAGTTTACCTGAAGGACTTGAAACCTTAGTTGGGGAACGTGGAATCACCTTGTCGGGCGGTCAGAAACAGCGAAGCTCGATCGCTCGAGCACTCCTTATCGCACCATCTATTCTCATTTTGGACGACGCTCTCTCAGCGGTTGACAGTGAGACAGAAGAGAAGATTATCGATGAGCTGCGTCGTCTACGCGAGGGAAAGACTACAGTGATTGTCGCACATCGAGTCAGTGCCGTGAGTCACGCTGACCAAATTCTCGTCTTGGGGGATCACGGCATTATCGAGAGCGGGACGCATGACGGTTTAGTGGCCGGCAATGGTACCTATGCCCAACTGGCCAACCGCCAAGCCTTGCAGGAGGGCTTGCTATGAGTACATCTCACCAGCAGGAAACCCCTTCGATCGCGAGCGATTGGAGCTACGTCCGGCGCCTTCTAGGCTATATGATGGCGCATAAGCGGTGGTTTTTTCTATCGCTCTTTCTCTATCCACTTAGCGCTCTTTCAATTGTTGTGCCTCCTTATTTGGTTCAGCAGATTCTCGATGTCGCCATCCCCGCGCGGGATATGGACCTCTTCTACGTGTTGGCCATCGTCTACTTAGCGGCTGTTGCGGGGGAGTACATCACCGGCTTTATGAGTCAGTTGAGCATGAGCATTTTAGGGCAGCGATCTGTCTTGAGTCTTCGAACCGAGCTCTATGCGCACGTGCAAAAAATGTCGGCTTCGTTCTTTGACCGGAATCCGATTGGGCGGACGCTCACGCGCCTGACCAATGACACCGAGTCACTCGCGGAGGTCTTCGCGACGGGGGCTGTAACCATCTTGGCCGATGTGGTTGTCCTTATCGGTATCGTCAGCGCTATGTTGCTGATGGATGTAAAGCTGACTCTCTTTGCCTTT
>JAYYQC010000100.1:0-4818 GCA_036128675.1 Myxococcota bacterium
CGATGGGTTCATGACCTTGGCGGCTATCGCTTGTGCAACACCGATAAAGTCGATCCCACCATGAATATAAAAGCGCTTGTCCTCGGCCGAAATAAAGGCTTGCGAAAGCATCTTAGGAATCCGCTCAATGGGTACGACAACACGGCGCTGATGCGCGAACTCACCAATAAGTTGGTCATCGGCACTGTAGATTTTAGTCCCGACCAATGGACGGTAATCTTCCAGGCTCTCGAAGACCGGAACAGTCGCGGCATAATGCTGGTAGACAAGCCCGGCAACGAGGGCCCCCAAGAGTCCGCCGACAAGACAGAGACTCAAGAAGACAAAACCCAGGGAACGCCGCCCAGCGCGTGCTGGCTTCTTGGGAGGCAAAACTTTAAATGATTGAGACTGATCCTCGGACATGGGAGGCGGCCTATCACACCGCTTTCAGAGGCACAACGTAACGAAATTACTTGGTTACCAATCGAAACTCGCCTGCGAGACAGTCGTCGAAATCGAAAGTCCCAGGTTGTCGATTGCCTCAAGTAAATGGGCCGGTCCAATGAGCTTCGGTCGCCCAGCCTGCCGGAAAAACTCCCGCAATTCCTCGACCGTACCGATGTCTTTAACAACATAATGAGGACGAGCCGCCACAAGTTCAGCAGGTAGAGGTGCTTCGATTGACGAGACAAAAGCATCGACGCGCAGCCGACGTAAATGCCCGTCGACTGGGCAGAGCTTCACCGCGCAGTCAGTCCGGGGGACCACTGCGGACTCCAGGCGACTCCAAGTTCCAGAAAACCGGACTGGAATGTCGCGGGCACGCAGACCATCGGCAAGAGCCCATGCGAGATCAAGTCGCTGAACAGCGCATCGGGTCCCTGGAATTTCAGAGGCGTTTTCTTGATGAAGGCAGACCAGCTGATCGACGACCGAATTCAAAGCGAGGGCGCGCCGACTTTTTAATGCCACGCGCGTAATGACGAGCTCATCGGCTTCCAGCGTGACGATTGGGTTGGGCGGTAAAGCCTGAAGTACGAGACAACGCAGACCATCGGTCCGTTCCACAATGGCCGGGACGGGCCATGCCTGGCCACGAGCCTCGTCGAAACAGATCTGCGCACCACCGAACTGAACGGTACGCCCAGCTGGTGTCGGCAAAGCGGAAATCTTCACCCGATTAACGAATGCGGGGGCAAACTGTGCGAGAGAAATGATCCGCTCATGGCTCGGGGTGAATCGTTCCCCAACCCCGCAGGCTAACTCGTGCGTCGAGGGCTCTAAACTATTGAAAGTTAGCGGGATTCCTCTAAACCGACAGCCCGATTTTGTGTAATACGAGAAGCTCATCACTGCTCTCTTACGAGGTCCACGGTCGAGAATCTAGTCACAAGATCATCAATTAGGTGCATTTTTACGCAACAGCCGGGACCGCCGTGCGATAATCTTCAAGACCGCGTGCTTTCGGAGGAACTATGAGTCAACGAATCGGCTATCGACAAGAACTTGCCAACCGCTACCTCGAATACATGAGACAAGCGGAGGTGGCCGACCAGCCGAAGGCCCAACCGAGCGCAACGCCTGACCAAGAAACTGTTCACGAAGCCAGCCGCGATGGTCTCGCCTACCGAAGTGCAAGCGATGCACTGAAGCCCTCCCTCAAAAACCAACTCGATGCAGCGTTTATGCAAGGACGAGCTCAGCGCGAACAAGACCTCGGTGCAGCCGAGATCGAACGTCGCGAAAAGTCCGGGCAGCGACACAGCTCCGATGGCGGTGGCGTGGGTCTTCGCCGTCCACTTCGAATCACCGACCCACAACAGAGCCGAACCCGCGAGACTGCAGCCGAGAGAATTGCCAAGCGCGAAGAGAATTACGAAGAGGCTGTTGACCACAATGAAGCGATGGTCGCACGCGTGCAGGCCGGAGAAGCCCCCAAAGAGAGCAAAGTCGATGTAGTTCAGGCCAAGGTCACCGCCTCACTCGATGAATCGAACATCGACGCCATGGGCAACGAAACCTTCGCGTCATCGCGCGGAGCAGATACTTCCGATATCACGACGAACGCAAAACCAGCTGCCGAAGTGACCCGAACCGACGTTGTATTCGATGTAGCCGATAGTGCATTCCGTCGAGCCTATGCCGACGGCGCTCAAACCGCATCTGGCGAAGGGAAGTCGATTGTCGACCGCGACCGAACCGAAACCGTGGTTGGCGAATCACTTCGCGCGTCGCCAGCTGAGAAGACACGGATCACTCGAAGCGACGACGTCTAACACCCCGGCTACCGAGGCCGAGGAGTAGAACAAGTCCCCACCAAATCGCCTGATTCACTCCGTGGCATCCCATACCTTCGACAACAGCACCCTCTTCCAGCTCACCTCGTCCATCGTCGTCCGCGAACGTCGGATCGGTTTGGTGCTCCAAGACCTCAACACCATCGGGCACGCCGCCGCCATCCGAATCCGTTTGCCGGAAGTCGAAGATGCCATCATTGTCTGAGTCTCGAGGCGAGGCCCCGTCGGCTCCAACCTCAAGTTGGTCGATAAGACCGTCATCGTCACTATCGGTATCGAGCGCATCCAGCTGACCGTCGCCATCGGTATCGACGGGAACGGTCCAGTCCGCACCAATCTCAATCGTATCCGAGATACCATCGCCATCGGAATCGGCCAGATTCGGATTGAGTCCGAGTGTTTCCTCGGCATCATCTGGAATCAGGTCTCCGTCGGAATCCGTCTGCGAAGAGGAGAATGGGTCATTGGGATCAGTTTCAAATACAAACGACTCATCGCCATCCGAAATACCATCACCATCCGAGTCGGCGTTTAGCGGGTCGGTCTCACCATCGTCGATCACACCATTGTTATTTTTGTCTTCGCACGCCCCCACCGTCTCGAGCCCGGCGTAGCAACCATCGCTCAGGCCATCGCCATCGGTATCTGCAAGTCGCGGGTCGGTCTCACCTTCGTCGACCACCGCATTCTGATTCTGGTCCTCAAAGCCATCGGCAAGCCCGTCAAAGTCGGTATCGGTACGGTTAGGGTGGGTTTCATCTTCGTCCCGAATGCCGTCAGCGTTCAGATCTTCACCGCCTGAGCAGCCTAATTGCCCATCAACATTGATAGGACCATCACAGAGTCCATCACTGTCGGTATCCGCCAAAAGTGGAGCGCTTCGGTTGATCGAGGTCACTTCGACTCCATCGAGAATTCCGTCACCATCGGTATCAGGATTGCAGGCATCCGTTGAGAACCCAAGCTCATAGCTGACACAATTTCCGAGAGATAAAGCTCCATCGCATAATCGGTCGCCGTCGCAATCACTCAACAGGGCACAATTGGCTTCAAGATTTGGGCATACATTCCGTTCAGAACCGTCAACGATACCATCGCTATCGGTATCTGCAACCAGAGGGTTTGTCTCCACCCCCTCGTCCCAGATACCATTTCCGTTCTCGTCTTCACCCATTGAGCACTCGGTTGAACTTGGGTTAATCCCATCGCATAGACCATCCTCATCGGTATCTCTTTGACACGGAGAGGTCCCCAGAGAGAACTCGATCAGCTGAGATAAGCCGTCTTGGTCTTGGTCCAAATCACCATCAGCGACATTAACATCCCCTAACGAGACGCCTTCATCACAGTTCGCCAACGTTTCCTGCGAGAGTTCCCAACCATCCAATAAGTCATCACCATCGGAGTCCCGAAGATTCGGGTCACTCTCATCAACATCGATGCGGCCATCACCCGATAGGTCCTCTGCCGCGACGCAAGGAGAAATAACAAGCGCTCCATCGCAAGCTCCATCTTGATCTGTATCGACCAAAAGTGGGCTCGTTTGCGTCGAAGGGTCTAAGTCGCCCACGAATGTGCCGATCTCAATAATTGCCACTCGTTGTTCCGCGAGAGAAAGCACGCCATTTGCGTCACAATCATTTCGTACAAAAGCAAGCTCATCCTGTAAGAGAGTCCGCGTTACACCAAGCTCGAACCCGTCGCCCAAACCATCGCCATCGGTATCGAAACTGAGGGGCTCGAGTCCAAGGCCGATTTCATCTCCGTCGATAAGACCATCTTGGTCTGAATCCCGTTGCACCGGGTTGGTACGAAAGTCAAAAAGTTCAGCTCCGTCGAGGAGGCCATCACTGTCCATATCGGCGCACCCTGATTCGTAGGGACCATTCCACGGATAGCGTCCCAGAATAAGACCCGCTCCTTCATTTTCAAGAAGGTCGGTAAGTCCATCGCCATCACTGTCCACACCTCTTTCGCTGGAATCCACTGGATTGGTTCCTTCAAAGACCTCCGCCAGGTCAAAGATTCCATCGCCATCAGAATCCGCAGCGCACGGGTTCGTAGCGAACCCAAAGACTCCACGGATTTCGTCAAAATCAGTGAGGTAATCGCCGTCACTGTCCGGCTCTGCCAAATCCAGACAAGGATGGTCCTCCAGCAGAGCGAACTCTTCACCATCATCCAGTCCATCCCCATCGGTATCAACGCAATGAGGGTTCGACAAACCACGCTCCTGTCCATCCAGGAGCCCGTCTCCGTCGGTATCAGACAAGGTTGGGTCAGTCTCAAGTTGAGTGCCTAGATCGACACACCGAAGCTCGAGTGCTGGTTCGTCATAGAAGCCATCTTGGTCAAGGTCTTCTCCTCCTGAACAAGCTCCAAAATCTGATGCATGTTCGAAACCCGCTGGACAAATAACGTCGATATCGTCACAAAAGAATATCCGCTCAGGGCCATCACAGAGACCGTCTCCATCTGAGTCAGGGAAATACACATCAAGTGGTACCGAACCTGGTTCACTGCTAGCTATAAATGCGCG
>JAYYQC010000101.1:0-2323 GCA_036128675.1 Myxococcota bacterium
GCGTTTTATTGCGGCTTGAACATCCTTAATTCGATTTACATTCAGGCAGCAGCCTCCACTATGCGCAGCAACGACATGTACTTTTCGTCCTTCGGCTTCGAATCGAGCTACCTCTCCAACCCGCGCAGCGTGAGCAATACCACGCTGGTCCAATGCATCCATCGTATGAGTAAAGCCTTTGGGCCCAATATCACTAGCGTGATTATTTGCGAGCGAGACAACATCGATTCCAAGTTCAGTAAGGCGATCTGCATACCGTGTAGGTGTTCGAAACGAGTAACAATTCCCTTTCCGTCCTTTGCACTTTTGGTCTGGAAGTGTGTCTGAGAGCGGCCCTTCAAGATTGGCGAACGTGATATCGGCCCGAGTCATGATGTCGGCAAGACCAGTGAAGAGTTCCTTCCCATCGTTGGGAGGAAGTCCCGCCTCGCCATGTCGGATATTCGACCCCATCATGAGATCCCCGACTGCCATCAGGCGTAATTCCCCGCTCACCTTCGAAGGCTCAGTCTTACTCGAGACCTCAACATTCACTGGAAGGCGCGCTAAGTCACGGCGAGAGACCATCTGTGGTAACCACTCTTCGAGCTCCGGGTACTGTGGATTGAGCCCTTTTACGGTGTTCCATGCCTCAGCGCCCTCATCATAACGATCAAGACGCCAATAGACCCAACCTAGCTCCCACCAAACATCCGCAGCTTTGGGCTGAGTCCTACTTGCTTGCTCGAGTAAGCTTAGCGCCTTTTCCAACTCCCCAGCCTTCAGCGCGGCCACGCCATCGCTAAAGCTCTGAGACGCTAGCGCATTGAACGAAGCGAAAAATAGACACAAAATTAAGGAATTCTTTAGTAATCTCATGTTCTTAGAGGCCCTTCTCTCACCCTTAAACGTCAACGACATCGCCGATATTTCAGACTTTGCATTAGTGCACCAAAACCAGGCACTCTCGCAACTAAGCGCCCTCAGTCGCGATGACAGGCTAAGACGATCTAAAAACGCAGGCGTCTCTTGGCTTGACCTCCCAGATCGGTGAAACTCTCAGTATGTCTGATTACGAATCGAACGAACAAACCGATAATTTTCTAAACGATGACCAGCAGTACTGCACGTTCTTGTTGGAAAAGCTCCTCTTTGGGGTTCAGGTAGACCGCGTTCAAGAAGTTCTTCGGCCCCAGCCGATCACCCGTGTACCCATGGCACCGTCGGGTGCGAGCGGCCTCTTGAACCTGCGGGGGCAAATTGTAACCGCCATCGACCTTCGCAGTCGGCTCGATTTGCCTCGTGCCGAGGATGAGGACGCCTTAATGAACGTCGTTATCCGAACCGGCATCGATTCCGTCGTCAGCCTCCAAGTCGACTCAATCGACGAAATCGTCACCGTCAACGAGGCCAGCTTCGAACGTGCTCCTGATACACTCGACCGCAACGTCCGCCAGCTCATCACCGGTGCGTACAAGCTCGATACAACGCTGCTTCTTTGTCTCGATGTTGATAAGGTCGTCGGTCTCGTTCATGAGAAAAAAGACAGCAGTTACGGTATGCCAGACCAAGGCTAACCGATTGAGCTTCGCATTCCCTTGACATCCCGCGTCAAATTTTGAATGGTCTGGGGCTATGGCTACCGGATATTTTGCGAAAATCGCCCTTGCAATCAACAAGCTGCCAAATCCAATTCGGAATCGTACGCTTACAGCTGCGGTTGGACGTGTTATACGCTTTGCCGGGCATGCAGGCATTCAAGTGCTGGAGCTGCGTCCGGAGCGTGTCCACTTACGCTTAGAGAATCGGCGGCAGGTTCGCAACCACATCGGCGGAGTCCACGCTGCCGCGATGGCCCTTCTTGCTGAGAGCGCCACCGGCTATATCGTTGGGCTCAGCCTACCGGCTGGAAAAACACCGGTCATAAAATCGATGAACATCGACTATCAGCGCCGTGCCAAGGGTGCACTGGAAGCAGTGGCGACTCTCTCGGACGAGGCACGCGCCCGAATCGAACACGAAGATGCTGGTGAGGTTTTGGTCGATGTAGAGGTTAAAGACGAAAGTGGTCGGATTCCGATCCGCTGCGCCATGGTTTGGGCCTGGCGCCCTGACCGTAAATAACCCCAGATATACAAGGCAGCGCGATGTCTATGGACTATCCACCTCCCCCTTCTCTCGATGAAGCTTCGGCACACACCCAGCGACTTCACAAAAGCATCAATGCTTACGGTCAGCAGTGCGGGTACCCATATCTCAACCCGGAGAGCCCGACGGTTCAAATCGACCTCTTCCATGGCGACCGAGTCGCAGATTGGCAGAATGCCAAAGCCAGCGCCGCGAT
>JAYYQC010000102.1:0-10000 GCA_036128675.1 Myxococcota bacterium
ATCCAAATTAAATTCCAAGAAGTAGCCAAGCTGCCGCACTGTGCCTTGCGCCTCGTGTCGCGATCCATTACCAAGCGACTGCACGAATGGGAGTGAAATCATGGAAGTTGTACCAGGAACTGTACCGTCTATCCTCGAAGCTGTTGGACAGACACCGATCGTTAAACTCAATAAAATTGGTAGCCACACCAACGCCGATATCTACGTGAAATGCGAGTTTATGAATCCAGGCGGCTCGATGAAAGACCGCATCGCCATCAACATCATCAACGATGCTGAAAAGGCGGGGCTCCTAAAGCCCGGTGGCACCATCGTCGAAGCAACCAGTGGCAACACCGGAATGGGTCTCGCTCTGGTCGCTGCTGTCCGCGGGTACAAGTGCATCTTTATCATGCCTGACAAGATGTCAGACGAGAAGATTAAGGCGCTGCGTGCTGTAGGTGCCAAAGTGGTTGTGACGCCAACGAATGTCGAGCCTGAAGACCCGAGAAGCTACTACTCGGTGTCCCGACGGATCGCGGACGAAACACCCAACGCATTTTATGCGAATCAATACCACAATCAGTCCAACCCTGAGACGCATTATAAGACCACGGCTCCTGAGATTTGGGAACAAACGAAGGGCGAATTCGACGTCTTCGTCGCAGGCATGGGAACCGGTGGAACAATTTCTGGAACCGGCCGATACATTAAAGAGCGCAACCCTGACATCAAGATTATCGGCGTTGACCCGGTTGGATCACTTTATTACGACTATTTTAAGACCGGCAAGCTGACTCAAGCGGCTCCCTATAAAGTGGAAGGTATTGGCGAAGACTTCCTCCCGTCCACGATGAATTTCGATGTCGTTGATGAAGTCATTCGTGTGACAGACAAAGAATGCTTTGTCATGGCGCGCGACCTTGTTCGCCAAGAAGGCGTCCTCTGCGGTCAAAGCTGTGGTGCGAGCGTCCTCGGCGCGGTTAAGTATGCTGAACAGACCGGCAAGAAAATGCGAATCATTGCACACCTACCGGATACTGCTCTTCGCTATCTATCGAAGCACCTTGATGACGCCTGGATGCAGGAAAATGGCTACCTTGGGCCTGAACCAAGCCAAGGAAAAGTGAAAGACCTCGTTCAAACCCGTGAGCGCAAGGTCGTCACTGCTGCACCAAGCGACCAAGTTCAATCGGTGATTGCCCGAATGACCGAACATGGCATCAGTCATATTCCCGTGCTCGAAGGTGACCGCCTCATGGGAACAATTAGTGAACGCTCACTGCTCAACCATATGGTGAAGCAAGACACCAGCCCAACATCCCATGTCGGCGATATGGTGGAACCTGACTTTGCGGTTGTTGATTTAGAGACACCCGTCGCGTCACTCTCAGGGCTCTTCAACACTGCCTCGATTCTCATCGCGATGAACGGCGGAAAAGTTCAAGATGTCATCACCAAGATCGACCTCATTGACTTTATGGCGAAGAAACTGAACTGATTAGGTCTATGACCATCAAATCAAGCGTAATCGCTCTTCTTTTCTGCGCATCGATACCCTCATTGGGACACGCCGAAACACCGTGGCGTTTCGAGCCCTTGGGTGTGGAGTGCGTCTTTCCGACGCATTGGGTTTTGGAGCAAGCTGCAGAGCATGGCGACCTCGCCAAGGGCGGTGTACTGGTCCGTGCGGATAGAACACCCGGCCTGCCCGCCGGGGTCCGCTTCGAACTTTCACTTGAGCCCTTAGCGATCCAGCGCACTGCACCAGCCGAAGCATTGGAGGTTCTTCTCAAGAATCTAAAGGAGACGCCCAAACTTCAGGTTCTAGGCTCGGAAAAATCCAAGATTAGAGACAATGTGAGCGAAGTTCGAGTCACATGGAAAATCGCTCAAAGCCGCCACACGCTCGAATCAGTTTATCGTATCCTGGATATGAAAGACCGACGCCTGGTTGCATCGATCTCCGGACGAGTCGAGCTCGTCGCGGGAGTCCGTGATGAGCTCAGTCAGTTGTGGGATTCCATTCGCGCTGAGTAAAGCTCGCGTCCAATTGACGCGTTACCGAGACCTGGTAAGTTTTCCCGATCGGAGGTGCGCTCGATGAAAACAACGATACATCATGGACGACCTTCAATTCCGCCTCAGGCTGCTTCAGCTCTCCAATGCGTATCCAAGCCCAGCGTGCATCCCGCTTTACGACATTAACCATACTCACTTCAGCTTCGTTCTCACTGGACGCAACGAGTACATAGCCGATGCCCTCGGCGCGAGGAGAGTCCCAGAGCGCTGAACGAGGTATCGCAGCAGCGTCTTCGATCCAGCTTTCTAGCAAGCGAGCGCTCTCACCGGTATTCGAAGCTGAGGAGGCTTCGTCACTGTAGCGAACGCGGACTAAATACTGTTGATAGACTTGCGTGATTTCTTCGAGCGTCCCAGAGATCCATCGATCGCCTTTGAGTAATTGGACCCTCGCGCCAACATAAAGCTCGGGCTTCTCACGAAGCCGGTATTCGACGATTCTGTTTCGTTGGTCAACAATGACAAAACAAGGTTGCTCGGCCTTGATTCGAGCATTCTCAACACAGGTCACTTCCTCGACCACTGCATCAAATGGGGCTCGAATAAACTTATCTCGATGTGCGCCTAAAAGGGCATTCCGTTCATCTTTGAGTCGCGAAAGTTTTTCCAACACCTTCTCAAATGACGACTCCAACCCCGTTAGCGCTTGGTTTTTCTCCAACAGAAGCGCCTGCTCATCTGCAAGTTGTTTTAATCGAATATTCTGATCACCCTTTTCGGGCTGATCGAGTGCCTGCATCTCGACGGTGTCAACCCGCTCTTCAAGACGTTCGATAAAACGTCTTAACTCGCCAAGTTCACCACCGAGCCGAAGCACCATATCGTTGTAATCACTTCTAAGTTGCTCGAGACCCGAGAGTGCCTTCGACACTTTTGGAGGAAGGCGCAGTTGTGCGAGAATCTGTCCATTGGAAACGCGGTCACCACGTTCGACCGATAACGTCTCAAGCACACCATTACGCGCAAACGAAAGGCGTCCAGAACGTAAAGGTATATCGCTTCCAGCCCTCACCGGCGAAAAGCGAGGAATCGATACCTCATTGACTTCGACAACAACGACTCGATGGGTTGTTACAAACTCATAGAAAAGCACTCCAAAAGCGGCAAGGATGACCCCAAAGGCAAAAGGAAGAAGTGGCTTCCAAGAACGGCGCACTCCTTCGGCCCGACGCGGCGTGGAATAGCCCCCTTGAGCATCTAAGTCTCCTAGATCTGAACCCGAGAGGACCTCACGCTGAACCATACGATTAACAAACATCCTCGCTTCATCAGGGCTGAGGACGATCTGATAACGAGCTCGAATGTCAGACAGAACTGCAGAGAGAGACTTCGTTCCATCGAGAGCAGAGGCCAGCTGGTACTCGATTTCAAATAGGCGCGTTCGCTGCCCAGAGCGCAGGCCGACCAGTGTGTAATAGGGCACCCCTCCATCGTTGGATGGCGTGACTGTCCACTGGCTTTCATCAAACTTAAGCATCGGCTCCTATTATGTATGAGGACCACGCTTAATGTCAGTAAATAGGCGGATATAGCGACGCGTAGCAAAACGTTCGATCGATGCCTTTTGGATCTTCTCGAAGCCACTGCGGTCGATAATGGCTGAGAACTGCTTGATGCCCTTAGGGTCCGTACACCAGAGGGCAAGCGTCTTCACGAATCCACCTGAGGCACGGATACCCTCCGCGACCCATGTAGCATCGCGTTCCATCTTCGCAGTCTCGCCACACGCGTACTCTACGTACGCGATAGGTGACCCTGTCTGCACATTCATCTCGACCGACTTTACTTGAGCCTGAATCGGGGTCTGAGCGAGGCTTTGCTTGATCTTCGCTTCCCAGGCCCCCTTGAGTTGGCCATGCAGCGGTTTAACCTTGCTTACGACCGCCTTGAGTTGCTCATCCGAGAGGCCAATGGTCTTCGCAATTTTCTTGTACCGAACTTCCTCTGAATCTTCGGCAAGCCTTGGATCCTGGATACCGTCATTCCAAGCCATAAAGTGCTGGTACTCGTCACACGTTACCGAATCGACCGAACTGGCGAAGCTAGGGCTAGAAAGTCCGAAGACAACTAGGGCCATAAGAATTTGTCGGCAACGACTTAACAACATGATGCGACCTCCATCCGGTTTCACTCCGAAGATTACTTTGCACGAAATTTGGCAACAGATTCCGGAATCTGGCACCATTAAACCGAGGGTATCAACCCCGCAGAATATTTTTTTTAACCTTTATGCGGTCGAGTGTATGCCAACCTATCATCTCGATAGCCAAGACGATGGCGACTGGGGAAACCTTCAACGCAGGCTATACGCGCAGCAGAAGCTTTGGATCGATGCCGCACTCGGCCCGATTGACAGCGAGCTTGAGCGCTATGAGGCGGCGTACAACGCATCTATCCCGAGTAGCTCCAAACCCGTTCCGCTCGATACACTCTTCCAAACTTTGGTCGACAAAACCATTGTGTTGGTTGGAGATTTTCACACGCTACACCAATCACGACGGAGTTTCTTGCGGCTGCTCCGACGTACCACACCCCAACACCGAATCTTAATCGGGCTCGAATATGTCGAAGCCCGTCACCAAGAGTATATCGACCAATACCTCGCGGACGAGCTCAGTCTAGAGGCCCTCTCAACTGCACTTCACACCGATGCAGATCCCCTGATGGGCGGCTGGGATTCCTATGTCCCGATCTTTGAATGGGCGAAGAACAATGGCGCGTCTATCATTGGGCTCGACCCTTCGCGAAAATCTCCAAAGCACCGTTCGCTTAGCTACCGAGATCAGTTCGCTGCTCGGCTCATAAAACGAGCAATTGCAACACAAGTGCCCAGCCAGACATTCGTGCTAATGGGTGAGATGCACTTGGCCCCACCGCATCTGCCACGCGCCTTAAGTTTAACCGGCCTAAAAGAAGAGTATCAGCTGACGATCTATCAGCACTGTGACCCCCTCTACTTTAATCTCCAAAGCCGAAACCTCGAACATGAAACCGAAGTGTCGCAACTGAGTCATTCCCAGTTTTACCTGCTCAATACCTCGCCGATTGTAAGCCAACTTTCATTTCTTACCTGGCTTGAAGCTGAAGATGTCCAAGGGACAAGCAATAGCCCGGAAGAGAAGTTTTTTGCGGCCGGTCAACTCATTGATTCTTCATTTTCCTTGGGACAAGCCGCAAGCTTTGACCAAGCAGATGTATTCTCAGTAACAGGTCTTGACCGCGTCGAGCGTGTTCTCCGGCGCCACGACAATGAATCTCTCGTTCGGGAACTTCACCGCCACATTCTCAATGCAGACAGCTACGTTATTCCACAGGAGGGCCTTGTGTATTTAGCAAGCCCCTCGATTAACCACGCTGCTGAGGAGGCTACACATTGGCTACGCTATGCCTGCTCAGGATCCCAAACACCTATCTCAAAGCGAGATGCATTTTATCATCGTGCTTTAGAGGAGGCGATAGGGTTCTTTGGTTCCAAATTGGTCAACCCACAAAGGAAATGTCTTAGAGCCGACATGTGTGAAGGCATCGCAAAATCTCGCTCGAAAGAACTCTCAGCTGAACTCAAGAAGATCGCAAAAGCCGCTCATGCCCACGAGCGACTTCTTCGAGGTCAAAAGCCACGGGGGTTCTCTATCAGCAACCTCAACTACAAGCTTTTTGACCAGCTAGCCCATGTAATCGGTTACCAACTTGGCGAACGTCTCTACCATGGATTCCGAGAGCAGCTCTTCTCAAATGAAGATATTCGAGAATTTTTCTATCTCGACCTATCTCCGGAAAATGAGGCTACGGCCTTTTATCTCAAACTCTACTTCCGCTTGCGTTCGGTCGAGCTTCCCGAGCGACTTTAGTGTACACGAATTAAGGAACCCGCCATGCAAGAACTACCTCCAGAAATTGCTGATGCAATTCTTAAAACAGGTCATCCTCCCCTGCACCGTCGTATCTTCGTGAACCGTAATCTGAGGATGGATAGCATTGAGGCAATCGGCTTTGACATGGATTACACCTTGGCGCGTTACTTCAGACAGCCGATTGAGAATCTCGCTTATACGATGACGATCGATCGCCTGATCGACCGAGGCTACCCAAAGGACATCCGCAATCTACCCTATGATGGAAATTTCGTAATACGGGGATTAACCGTCGATAAAGAGCTTGGTAATACAATTAAGCTCGACCGTCACAGTCACGCCAGCATCGCCTACCATGGACGAGACCTGATGGATAAAGAGACTCGACGGGACCTCTATCGACGGGACCGAATTCGTTTCGATGCACCTCGGTTTATAGCCGTCGATACATTTTTTTCCCTTCCCGAAATTTGTCTCTTCGCAAACTTAGTCGACTTTTTTGATAAGAATCCGAAGGAAGGCTTAGACCCTTGGCAAATTTATGAGGATGTTCGCATCTGCATCGACGCTGTCCACCGCGACGGTAGTATGAAGAGCATCATCAAGAGCGACATAGGTAAATACATCGAAACGGATCCACTGCTTTCTCGAACACTCCACAAACTTCGAAGTGCGGGTAAAAAACTTTTCGTTCTCACAAATTCAATGTGGGACTACACAAACAATGTCATGAGCTTCCTCCTGGGAGACGGTAAAAACGGTAATCCTAACTGGCGAACATATTTTGATGCGGTCGTTGTCGGGGCCAACAAGCCAAACTTCTGGAGCGGCGATGAGCCGTTGGTAAAACTCAACGATAGAGGAATCGCCACGAGACGCGGGGTAAAGACCATCGAAAAGGGCGGTCTCTTTATGGGCGGAAATGCGGAAGAGTTCGAGAAGGCCTTTGGCTACGCTGGAGATCAGATTCTTTATGTTGGAGACCACCTCTACGGCGATATCGTTCGAAGTAAGAGAAACGTGATGTGGCGAACGGCGCTCGTGGTCGAAGAGCTCGAAGATGAAATCCAAAAAAATGAGGAGGCTAGCGAGCTCATCGGCGAAGTAAGAACGCTTGAGATTGAGCGGCGACGACTGGATGAACTTTGCAACATCCATCGCCAGAATCTCTTACTTCTTGAGAAATCAGAGCTCAATGGCGAAGAGAACGAGCAGTTCAACCAACTCCGGGCCGAACGCGATAAAGCGAAGTCCGAACTCAAACAAACCCTCTCGCAGCGAGAAGATGCAGAAGAGTCGCTCGACAAGCACTTCAACCAACACTGGGGCCGAGTCTTTAAACAGGGCCAGGCAAACAGTCGAATCGGGCAACAAATTGAACGATACGCCTGTATTTATACCAGCAGAGTGTCAAATTTCTTCTTCTATTCGAGCTATCAATACTTCCGCTCCCCTGCCGACTTGCTACCTCACGAGCGTTGACCTACCCTGCCTCCGCTCACACCGACGGAGGAACCCATGAGCCTAAAAGATAAGACCCTCTTTATTACCGGAGCCAGTCGAGGAATCGGTCTCGCAATTGCCTTGCGAGCCGCGAAAGACGGCGCAAACATCGCGATTGCGGCAAAGACAACCGAGCCACATCCAAAGCTCCCCGGCACTATTTTTACCGCAGCCGAAGAGATTGAAGCCGCGGGCGGAAAAGCTCTACCACTCAAGGTTGATATTCGGGATGAAGTCAACCTGCAGGCCGCCATCGACAAGACAGTCGAAACATTTGGCGGAATCGATATCTGTATCAACAACGCAAGTGCCATTGCTTTGACCGATACGCAAAATACCCCGATGAAGCGCTACGACTTGATGCACAGCATCAACGCCCGTGGAACCTTCATGACCAGCAAACTCTGTGTTCCACATCTGCTCAAAGCGGACAATCCACACATCCTAAACATCTCGCCTCCCTTAAACATGGAAGCACGGTGGTTCGGACCTCACGTCGCGTACACCATGGCCAAATATGGCATGAGCCTCTGTGTTTTGGGAATGGCAGAGGAGTTTAAGACCCGCGGCATCGGCGTCAACGCTCTATGGCCCAAAACAACGATTGCGACTTCAGCGGTTCGGAACCTTCTAGGCGGTGAAGAAATCTGTAATCAGTCGCGAAAGCCTGAGGTCATGGCGGATGCTGCGCATCATATACTGACCCAAAATGCAAAAGAGACTTCAGGGAATTTCTTCGTTGATGAGGAAGTCCTCATCGGAGCAGGCGTTAGTGACTTTGGTGACTACTCGGTAGTCCCGGGCGCAACACTCTTACCTGACTTCTTTCTCTAAATGAAAAAGCCTCAATGCACCCTGGGGGCATTGAGGCTTTTCTTCATAGCTTCGACAACTCAGCTGATACTCAATTGTCCATAGCCTCAAGCTCTACCATACGTAGATACTTGCGGCGCCGAACCCAAACAGACTCATCTGGGAAATCCACCGGCGGCTGTGGGTCGCCTGTCTTCAGACCAAATGAGCCGGTTCCGTACGCAAGATCTGCAATGCTATCATCTAACGTCTCACCTGAACGGTGAGAGATAACGCACTTCATGCCCGCATCACGCGCCCGCTTCATTACTTCAAGAGTTCCGCCAACACTTCCGTTTTGGTTCACCTTTACAAGAATACCGGTAGCGGCTTTCGCGTCGATACCACGCTCCAAACGTGGAAGCTGGGTAACAAAAAGGTCGTCACCAATCGTCACGACATCGCGCTTGTTGAGTTCCGCGGTCAACTTAGTCCAAGCCTCCCAGTCGTTCTCATCCAGCCCATCCTCAATCGAGAGCATGCAACCTTCAAAGCGGTCAACGAGCCCAACAAGATACTCAATCATTTGATCACTGCTGATGGACTCGCCACGGAACTGATAGGTCCCGTCTTCTCGGTTGTAGAACGAGCTTGCAGCGACATCTAATGCAAGCTTCACGTCTTTACCCGGCTCATAGCCAGCAGAGCGAATAGCATCGAATACCAGCTCGAAAGCCAACGTACTATCGCCGAGACCCTTTACCGAAAAACCGGCCTCGTCTGCGCGTGTGATGTTCTCAACCGGATACTTGTCTTCAAGAATCTTCTTGAGAGCCTGGTCGATACCATCGCCCATCTCCAAGGCCTTCTTGTAGGTCTCAGCCATCGGTACAACCATGACCTCTTGAATGTCGATTCGGTCAACACCGAGCTTCTCACCCTCAGCTTCCTTGAGAGCGTGCAACCCGCCGTTGAAGATGTTCATCAAGAACGCAACCTTGTGCTCTGCGACGAGGTCCGATTGAAACTTACGAATATAAGAGCTCAAGGTCAGACCATGAGCGGCAGCCGCTGCTTTCCAGAGCGCGCGAGAGACTGGCAGGACAGAGTTTGCACCTAGGCCCGCGTAGTTCTCGCCTGAGCGTCCGATGATTAAGCTTTCAACAGCTACGACGTCATCGTGCGAGTTTAATTGGCCGCCGTGCCCTTTGATAATCTCAGTAATCGCACCAGTGATATTCTCCAAAGCTTGGTCCACAGATACGGTCTTAGCTTCGTCTTCACCTTTGGAAGCTCCAGCTGGAACATCGCCAACAGTCTTTATCGCGCCGAGCGTAAGCTCCACTTCAACCGTCGGGCGTCCGCGAGAATCAGATGTCTGATACGGACGTAGAGAAATTTCTTTTAAATCATAGCTTGAAGCCATGTTTTGCCTCCATCACCTTGTAGCCGATGACTACACTTTTTAAGGAAAGCGACGGTGTTTCCCGTCGCCTTCGTGGGTCTCACGTTTGAATGGCTGGAAGCCTATTCCAGCTCTTCGCTATCAGTGCCACCTGATGCGCCATCTTCTTCGTCTTCGTCAAACTCAGGCTCATCGTCCTCATCTAGATCGTCGTCTTCGCTCAGAAACGCCTCAACATCCTCTTGAGAGTCTGGATCTACCTCAACTGCTGGTTCTTCATCCTCTTCAGCCTCAGTGACCTCAGGAATTGCAGGCTTCACGATTTCTGATTTTGGCTTGAGTGTCGCGGTCTCTTCGACACTCGGCATTTTAGGACGTCTTGGAA